>DATEZQ010000009.1 GCA_035583355.1 Candidatus Paceibacterota bacterium
CGTGGTGGGTTCGGCTCGACAGGAGTGAGATAAAACAAAATTCAAGGGAGTAAGGGTATAAGAGAATGAGGGGATAAGGGAAAATCGCGAGCACCAACTGTGCTCATGAATTGTATTGCCTCATAACCTCATCCCCTTATAACCTTATCACCTCGTATTAACTTCTTCCTCGTATTTTCCCCCCTCTTCTGTTATTATCTCCTTATGCAATGGACCATCGTTGGACTCGGAAATCCAGGCTCCGCCTATATGCACACTCGCCACAATGTCGGGTTTCTTGCCGTTGATGCGATGCGCGAGAAATTCTCGTGCGATCCAGGATGGAAGAAGCGTCTGTTCGCTAAAGCAGTGACCGCTGATGGCACGATCGCAGATACGCCCGTGCAATTTATCTTGCCACAAACCTACATGAACCTTTCCGGTGTTGCAGTGCAGAAATTTGTAAAGACACCCGAGGCAATCGCACACATGATCGTCATTCACGATGATGTCCATCTCCCTATCGGAACACTCAAGATTTCCACTGATCGCGGTGACGGTGGACACAATGGCATCACTTCGCTCATGGATACATTAAAGAGCAAAGCCTTCATTCGCATCCGCGTCGGCGTTGCTCCCGCAAAAATTGAAGGCATGGAAGTTCAGCGCATTAAGCTTGATGATTATGTGCTCGGAAAATTCAAACCTGAGGAGCGGGAAACACTCGAAGCCCTCTTTCCAAAGATACGAAATATCGTTGAGCATATCATCACTAAGGGACTTGCTGATGCAATGAATGTGTACAATACAAAATAGCGCGCGTAAGCGCTTTTTTGCTTCTTGGACAAATATAGAGCAAGTATTTGAACACAGAAATCACCCTTGCGTCAATACACTTTTACAAGCTACTATTAGACCATGAATAACATTGATCTTCGCACAGGAAACCCAGAGCCAAATGTACCAGAGGAGTCACCGGAGCCCGTAAAGAAGCCTACGAAACTCGCTCAAATCATTGACGCATTACGTTACATTTTCATCGCTCTTATTGTGGTCATCCCTGTGCGCGCATTCGTTGCGCAGCCATTTATCGTTCAGGGTAATTCGATGTATCCGACACTCCACAATCATGAGTACCTCATTGTGAATGAAATGGTGAAGCTCACCCAAGACTATCGTCGTGGTGATGTCGTTATCCTCCATTATCCAAATGACCCTTCACGCTACTTCGTAAAGCGTATCATTGGACTCCCCGGTGAAACGGTCAGCTTCGAGGGAACGACAGTGACTATTTCGGGACCTACCCATCCAAAGCCTTTTGTACTCGATGAGCCATATGTTGCGGACTCTCAAAAAATGAACAACAAGCTCACACGCACACTAAGTAATGATGAGTTTTTTGTCTGTGGTGATAACCGCTCACAGAGTTCTGACTCACGTATCTGGGGACCAGTTCCTCGCAACTACATGGACGGGCGTGCACTCATTCGCCTCTTCCCCTTCTCCGTCATTGCACTCAACCCTGGTAGCCTTTCCGAATTCGGTTCACCCTATGCAGCAGATCATGCCCCAAAGGCGACAAATTAATGGATAATCTTCCGCCACCTATGCCAAAAGAAAAGGCCACAACAAAAACAGCACCGACAACAAAAACGAAAACAAAGCATAGCAGTGCTGAGCTTGAAAAATTCCATGGTTTCGCAGAGAAGGCTGCAGAGATCGCACTCTACTATGGATTCGCACAACTTCGTGCGGTACAGCCAGACGAAAATGGAGTAATCCAGCCACCACAACCTAAGATCATCCAGAAGAAAGGTGCTCCTGCAAAAGCGAAGACATCTATTGATGAGCCAATTGAGGGCATTTCGCCGATCATGCACTCGTACATTGAACAAGGCATGCAGACATTCCCTCAGCCGGTGAAGCTCTACTGTAATGGCACATTGCAGCACGAGGAGGATAAGCAACCCGCACCACGATCTGCGCCGGACGAGTTTGCGCTTGAAGTGCTTGGCTCTACGCGCTCCATTTCGGATGCGATGGTCATCTTCATTGCAATCATCGCGCTCCGTGAAGTAGGATTCTCAAATGTATTTGTCGATATCAACTCACTTGGTGATGTTGAAAGTCGTAAGGAATACCAGAAGCAACTCCTCATCTACTATCGCAAGGTGTCATCGCACTTGTGTGCCGACTGCCGTCACAACATGAAGTCTCATGTACTCGCGCTCCTTGAGTGCGAGAAGCCACAGTGTCAGGCGCATAAGGAGAAAGCACCGCAAACGATTGCACACCTTTCAGTTGAATCAAAGCAGCACTTCAAGGAGGTGCTCGAGTTCTTGGATGCACTCAATATCGTCTATCGCATCAACACAAACCTCGTACGTGGTCTCGACTTCTATACTCATACAGTATTCGAACTCTCTGAAATGCCGACAGAGGATGATACGGCAATACCCGAAGTATTTGGCGCCGGTGGTCGCTACGATGGCCTCGCGAAGAAGCTTGGTTCGAAGAAAGACATTCCTGCAGTAGGTTGTACGCTCAATATTCCAAAGATTATTGCGCATAAGCACTATAAGCCTGCAGCAGCGCGCTCGCAGAAAAAAGCAAAGATCTATTTCATCCAGATTGGATTCGAAGCAAAGCTCAAGAGTATGGAGGTTTTGGAACTCTTGCGTACTGCGCGCATTCAGGTAACCCACGCACTCGCGAAGGATTCCCTCATGCAGCAACTTGCTACCGCAGAGAAGTCCGGCGTTCAACATGCAATCATCTTTGGACAGAAGGAGGCGATTGATGGTACCGTCATCATTCGTAATCTTGATACGAGGAGCCAGGAGATTGTCAAAATCAAAGACCTTGCCGATCATATAAAAAGGGAGATGAAGTAAGACGGGAAGAAAAATTCTAGGTTATAAGGGGATAAGGTGATGAGGGAATAAGGGTCACACTAGTGCGCCGACGGCACACTTCCCTTACCCCCTTATTCCCTCATCACCTTATAACCTTTGCATTAGCGGTGCCTCCTAGCCCCGCCCACCCCTTGCGCATTCCTTTAAATATGATAATATAACCCCACTTATGAGCATGATCGCAGAAGTAAAGCGCCAGAGCAACGAGTCAGCATCAAACCTGCTTCGTCGCTTCACAAAGCGCACTCAGCAAACCAACGCACTCACAACAGTACGCGGAAAGCGTTACCATGAGCGCGAACTCTCAGATCTTAAGAAGAAGCGTGGTGCACTTGTGCGCCTTGAAAAGCGCGATGTCTACGAGAAGATGAAGAAGCTTGGTAAGACGATTGAAACAAAGAAGCGTCGCTAAGAATGAACCCGCCTAAGCGGGTTTTTTCTTTTTCCGAAAATATTCAAAATTTTGGAAGTGTCGCAAAATATGTTACTATATATGCACGATATGGAAACTTTCTCGATTGCACAGACCACCAAAGAGCGCATTCCCAATATCCCCTTTGCGCGTCTTAAAGAACTCACCCTCGGCAAGAAGTTCAATTGTTCACTTGCCTTCGTTGGAGACAAACGTGCGCAAACCCTCAACCGTATCTATCGTAACAAAGAGTACATTCCAAACACACTTTCCTTCACTCTCGATGATGAAAATGGAGAAGTGTTCATCAACCTCAAAGAAGCAAAGAAACAGTGTAAACAACGTGAAGAGTCATACGAATACTATGTTGCATTACTCTTCGTGCATAGCTGCCTACATTTGAAAGGAATGGAGCATAGCGATATAATGGATCAAACAATGGAGAAGATTCTTGCACGCGCAGGTATCAAGAATTCATTTTCGGCGATAGCGTAAATACACCTCACACCCATGGCACAACGAATAATCACAGGAATTGATTTGGGCTCGCATACCATTCGCGTCCTCATCACCGAATACAACGATACTGCACGTCCAAAAATCTTGGGTGCAGGTATCGCAGAAAGCCGAGGCCTCCAAAAGGGGTATGTTTGGAATATCAGGGAGACGGCCGCAGCAGTACGCACCGCGCTCAATGCTGCAGAAGAACAAGCAGGGCTTCGCGTAACAGAAGCATATATTGCCATAGGTGGTATTGGGCTCGAAGGTGTGCAATTGAAGGGTGAAGCTACTGCTTCGCGTAGCGATGGTATCTTTACGGAGAATGAGCTCGATCGTTGCATGACCTATGCACAGAACCGTCTCCCCGAGGCAGAGAACAAGGTCATCCTCCACAACTTCCCTATTTCCTACAACATCGATGGTAAACCCGCACCCGTCACGACCCCTGTCGGCATGAAGGGTCTCAAGCTCGAGGTGCAGTACCTTTTCGTCACCGTACTCAAGCAGCACCATGATGCAATTCGCGAAGTGATGCATGAAGCAGGAGTCGAGATTGCGAATGTCTACCCTGCTCCAATTGCAACTGGTCTTGTTGCGCTCTCACGTAAGCAGATGACCAGTGGTGCAGTACTCGCGGACATCGGTGCAGAGACACTCTCGGTCATCATTTTCGAGAATCAAGTTCCTATTTCACTCGAGGTCTTTGATACGGGTTCAGTCGCACTTACGGGTGACATCGCGAAGGGTCTCCATGTATCCATTGAAGAAGCAGAGGAGATCAAGCTCGGTGCACCTCATCGTTTCCCAACCAAGAAGATTAGTGAGATTTACAGCAAAAACCTGAGTGACCTTTTCGCACTCGTGACAACACACATCAAGCGTGTCGACCGCGATAATCGACTACCAGGCGGCATTGTACTCACTGGTGGCTACTCACGTATCGAGGATATTGCAGAGTTTGCATCGGGCGCAGTCGATCTTTACGCAACAACCGATACACCACTCACTTCCGGACAAAAGAGTATCTTCAATGATACGTCATTCCTTACTGCATATGGACTCTGCCTACTTGCAATCCAAGATGATTACGAGACTGCTGAGCGCGATATCCCATTCATGGCACGCATGAAGAAAACTATCGCGTCACTTTTACATCAATTGTTGCCCTAATTGAAAATAGCGCTCAAAGCAAGGGTTTTTCAACCCTTGTTTTTTGTTTGGAGAATATGCGAAGCGAGAAAAATTCATTGCCTTTTAGTCGCCTTCTGTTATACTGAGTCCATTACTCAAATACCCCCTATCGGAGGAAACGATGTTTTTACTATGGCTAAGGTGAACCCAGAAATCGAATCATTTGCACGCATTAAGGTAGTCGGAGTTGGCGGCTCAGGCGGAAACGCAGTCAATCACATGGTTGAGGCAAAGGTGACCGGCGTTGAATTCATCGCCGTCAATACTGATGCACAAGATCTCCATCGCAACCGCGGTGGTCGCAAGATCCACATCGGCAAGAACCTCACCAAGGGTCTCGGTACTGGAATGGATCCAGATAAGGGACGTCGTGCTGCAGAGGAAACACAACAGGAAATCCAGGAGGCACTTCGCGGTGCAGACATGGTTTTCATCACTGGTGGTATGGGCGGCGGTACGGGTACCGGCGCATCTCCTGTCGTAGCCAAGACTGCACGCGAACAAGGTGCACTCACTATCGGTGTCGTCACCAAGCCATTCTTCTTCGAGGGTACACAGCGTATGAATCTCGCAGACAAGGGACTCGAGTCTCTTGAATCAGAGGTCGACGCACTCATCGTCATTCCGAACGACAAGCTCTTCGATATCAACAAGGAGAAGATCACCATGCTCAATGCATTCGCTCAGGCGAACGAAGTATTACGCCAGGCCGTTGAGGGTATTTCTGACCTCATCACTACCCCAGGTATCATCAACGTCGACTTCGCAGACGTCCGTAAGATCATGGCCAATGCGGGTACGGCCCTCATGGGTATCGGTATGGCAACTGGCGAGAACCGCGCAACTGAGGCTGCTCAGATGGCAATCAACTCACCACTTCTTGATGTCACCATCAACGGTGCACGTGGAGTTCTCTTCGCAATTGCAGGAGGCGAGGACATGACTATGCAAGAAATCCAGGAGGCCGCACGCATTATCACCGAGTCAATCGATGCAAATGCACAGGTCATCTTCGGAGCAATCATCGATCCAAAGCTTCGTAAGGGTGAACTCAAGATTACCGTCATTGCAACCGGCTTCCCTGATTCAATGCGTACACGTCGCGTCATCGGTATCGGTGCACGTAACAACAGTGGCAATCAGCAGCCAATCATCAACATGCAGCCACAGCAGGTGCGCCAGCAGGCAGTACCACAGTACCAGCAGCCTGAACCTGTATATGAGGAAGAAGTCGATGAGTATGGAGTTGAGGAAGAAGAGAATGAGGACTCAGAGCCACTCTTTGCCGCTGCTCCTGTCCAGGACGCACGCAGCACCCACAAGGATGCGAGCCATGCGATCTACAACGCACCATTTCATAGCGAGCGACCTCAGCAGGCCCCAGCACCACGTGTTGTCCCTGCAGAGCCCGCAGATGATGATGACGAAATCACCATCTTCCCATTCATGAAGCGAAACCGAAAATAAAAACACCGCAAGGTGTTTTTATTTTCTATTTCCCTGTCGCGCTAACATCAGAACCAGCAGGTGCCGAAAGTCCAGAACATCTCCAATTAATTTCTGCTGTTTTTGTCTCCTCACTCACGACACAAGCAGGATTACATCCCGGTCGCGTAGCGTTGAGATTCGCGTCATACCACCATGTTTTTGAGTTTGGATTGTATGTTCCAGCAGCAAGCACCTCCCCTCCTTTCACACACGATGCCTCTGCGATAACTCGCGCCTCTGCCTCGGTGAGTAGACTGACTACTTCTGGACACGCTGCAAACTCACAATTCGGCCCACTACGTCCAACCGCAGATCCATCCGGACAAATCTTCGCTTCCATTGTACAGCCAATCTGCCTCTCCCCCATAAAATTATATTTATATATTCCCACCCCCAACACCACCAGAACCAAAACAGCAAATATAACCCAATATTTATTCATACTCCAATTTTACCACACCCCCGAATCCCGCAACAAAAAACACCGTAAGGTGTTTTTTGAATCAGCGAGTATGTATCCCGCATTCCAGAGCACAGAATTGGGATGCAATTTGTCTTGCTGGAGACGAGCGAACTCGAAGGAGATGGGCTCGTCGCCCATTGACTGAGTCGCTCGGCGAAGCAAGGCAAAGTGCGCCCAATTATGCGGTCTGCGTCTTCACTGCGATGTAGATGTCTTCTAAGGCCTTCACCGCATCGCCTACCGCGATATTGTTTTGATGATAAAGCCCATCCGTACAATCCCCTGCTGCCCAAATGCCTGGAGTACTTGTCCTCTGACTCTTTGGATCCGTGACGACATGTCCGGTCTTATTGAGCTCCACAACACCCTCCAGGAACTTTGTTGATGGCAATGCGCCAATCTCAACGAATACTCCTGTACATGGAAGCTGATGGGTTTCGCCCGTGAGCGTATCCTTGTAGGTAAGACCAGAAACAAACTGATCACCCTCGACTGATACAATCTCGGTATTTGTAATGCCCTTCATGTTTGCATGTGCGAGCACGGCTGCAACCGTACTTGGATCTGCACGATACTCAGCACCACGCTGCAGAAGCGTCACCGACTTACAGTATGCAAGGAGTTGTGCTGCCGACTCGAAGGCTGCATTACCGCCACCAATGACCACAACATCAGCACCACCAAACATCGGACCATCGCATGATGCACAATAGGTCACACCCTTATGTTCGAACTTATCCGCTCCAGGCACACCGAGCTGACGACGATGACTCCCTGCAGTCATGAGGACGGTCTTGGTTTCGATAGACTTGCCATTCTCCGTCTTCACGATGAAGTGGCCATCCTTCTTCTCGATGCCATTCACCTTATCACCCTCAGTGACATCAACAATATCCTCCTTGTAGGCAAAGAGGTGCTTCTTCAAATTCTCCGCGAGTTCAAGTCCAGGGATCTCCACCGTACCGATCCAGTTCTGAATACCACTAGAAACGGTCGACTGACCACCAAACTCATAAGTAACAAGATGGGTCTTCAGGCGCTTCCTGGCAGCATAAATACCCGCTGCAACGCCCGCTGGCCCACCACCAATGATTACAAGGTCATACATAACATTCAAATGAATATACTAATGTAATTAGTATAGCACAAAAGGCCTCAAAAAGACTGGATTTTTTCTGGAAATATGTTAGGATTATCAAACATTCGACCTATTTCTGCTCCGCAAGGAGCCCAAAATATGGATCGTTTGTATCTAGAATTGTTCATATTGGCCCTATTGCGACAGCCTTCGAGCTCCGCGAGAAGGCGCGAGGATATTTATCGGCGGTGGCCGATTCCTCTAGCAATATGGCCAACCTGGTTCGCGAAGCGATTGGCCCTATCGTCTAACGGTTAGGACAGCGCCCTTTCACGGCGTAAATCGGGGTTCGATTCCCCGTGGGGTCACAAAAGGTAGAATGCAAAAACGCATCTCGAAAGAGTGCGGTTTTTGCATTCTAGGAAGCAAACTGCTTTGCTTCCGTACCTTTTGTGAAGCCGGAGCATGTTTTGTCTTCAAAACGGCGAGGCGGGGTCGCGAGCACTTGGTAGATTGAGAATACTTGGAGCAATCTACTTAGTGACTTGTGACACAAGAGAGCTATTCCAGAGTGCGCAGCACACCTCATCCTTCGGAGTGCGCGAGCCGAACGACGCTAGATATACCCCACGCTGGAGTCGGGAGCCTGTTTTTAGTTTGCCGCGAATATAGTAGCCGAAGCCTGAAGCAGCCCAACTATTACAAGTCCGAACGTCAGCCACTTAATCCATTTTGTGTATGATTCGTTACTCCTACTCAATCTCTCATTTGATTCGATGATATCATTGACCCCCAAGCTGAGAGCATCTTTTAAGTCACTAGAGCTCAAACTAATTTGTAGTTTCAGTAGGCCAAGTACTTTAGTTAACTCTTCCGATTTCCTAGCAGACAAGTCTCCGACAGCAGCCTTGAGTCTATTATCCGCACCCGTCTCATTTCCAGAAATATATGATTGAATAATTTGCTCAGAGTTCATGGTTAATGTTTTTATTAATTGTATTAATATTACTAGCCAATGGTGGCATTTCTTGGAATTAGTTTCTCTGAACTTTACTCGTAAACATGTCCAAAAATCTCTCCAGAAATAATCAACTCAACATCTTGGCCCACCTCTTCCAGTGCGCACAGCACCCAACAGAATTTCCGTGCGGGACCCTTCAGGGTGCGTGGCATCGCGACACGAGATGTCACCTAGCGTGGCCATAGAAGTTGTAAACTATAAAATTAAAATCGCACCACGCTAAATCTAGCTACATATGTTCCGTACTCATCGAGACGACCTTTAGTTAGATTTTCATAAGTTCTATATCCTAGATAGAAAGGTGATTTTGTTGTTGCGGAAACTAATGAAATGTCCCTACCTGTGATTTTAAATTTAGTTGCCCTCTTACAATACTTAATCTCTCCATTACTATCTGAAACATATGATGCCTCTGGAAACATACCATCAACTGTTGTACCTTCAATACTCAGATTGTAACTTCGCACTAGATATTCGCTACTATCAGTAATTATAAACTTATAGCAATTGTCATCGTATAGATCGAGAAGAATGGTATAGGTCGTTGGCGTTTTGAAAGTCTGCGAAACTTTATCTTCCGATGGTGATTGACCAAGTGATTTTGCTACAATTTGGTAGTTGTAAGTTGATCCCTTTGTTAAATCTTTGATACTCACTGAATGTCTTGTTGCAATACCTTCAACAGAATCAAAGTTCTGACCATCAAGAATAACAGACGACCTTGCCTCTACTGAAGTATTCCAGGTTATAACCACAGTCCGATCAGCAACAGTTGCTTTTGCGTCATTTATTCTGAGAGGACCCGAAGTAGGAGGTGTCGGCAAAACCTTTCCTTCACTCCTTGCAGCCGGAGTTGTTGATTGAACTTTCTTTATAGCACCACTAGGTAAAGAACCCGCCTGCAACGAAGCTGGCTCGCTTGGTGTAATTTGCCTAGAGTCCATCTCTCCTGCCACAGTTCTTGGCAATTTTTCTTCTTTCGCTGAATTTGAATCTGATATTACATCTGAGACTTTTGCGTTACTTTTATGTTCATTTAAATTTTGTTTATAAACTTCTGCACCGAAGTAGAAAACTCCGAGGATTACAACCGACAGGAGAATAGTCACCTGTAAGGATAATTTATTTATGTGATTGAACATAATATTCAAGGGATTAGAGATGGGGGCTTATCACTCACTCATCTTCAGTCTACTCCCCCTATCAAATTCTGCAATCTCCTAAACTATAGCCCCCCTAGATAACTTTCACTGCATCAGTATTTTGGTGGCTGTATTTTTTTATAGTACCCGTGGACTCACCAAAAGCGTCAAGCCTCCTCCGTAGACTACTCAAAACACCCTCTGTCAAGATCATTTTTGCTTGATCAAACTACCCTTCTCTGGTAAAATACACGTACGATATGGCTAAAGATACTAAAAAAATAATCCGAGTCGCTGAGCTGTTTGCAGGCGTTGGTGGTTTTCATATTGGCCTCGACAGAGCGTCTAAAGGCAATTCTAAAGCTAAATTCCACACTACATGGGCTGACCAATGGGAGCCTGCTTCAGGTAAGAATCAACACGCAGCATGGGTGTATCAGAATTTTATAAACAGCAAAAAACTTACCACCAAACTCTGTAATGACAATATTTGGGATATTGTCGGAACGGGAGACTCTATATCAGAGCGAATAGACGAACCAAAGGAATTTGAAATTCTTACAGGTGGATTCCCCTGTCAGGACTACTCCGTTGCTCGCCCCCTGAGTCAGTCTGCAGGACTCGAAGGAAAGAAAGGTGTTTTATGGTGGAGCATCTACAAGCTTCTCCATAACGCACAAGTAAAGCATCCAAAAAAGCCAGCACCATATATTTTCCTCGAGAATGTTGATCGACTAATTAAGTCACCTGCAAGTAAGCGCGGGAGAGACTTTGCAATCATGCTTTCGAGCCTTAGTCAGCTCGGATACATAGTTGAATGGAGAGTGATTAATGCTGCAGAATATGGATTCCCTCAGCGCCGCCGCAGAACTTTTATTGTTGGCTATCATAAGTCATCTACGATTGCCAAAGAGATATTAAAAGAGAAAGGATTTAATTTAGAGGTATTGGTTAAATGGGTTGAAAATAAAGGAATCCTCGCTGAGGCCTTTCCTGTTAATTCAACCGAGGAAGCAGGGCACTTTACAATTGGCGAGGACCCATATGAGATTACGAAAAATTTCATACCAGAAGCAATTGACGGTAAGGTGAACCACTCTGACCCGTTCAAGAATTCGGGAATGATGATTGACCTACACGTATTTACTGAAAAAGTAACGCCAAGGTATACAGGTAGCTATGTTACGCTTGGGGATATTGTTGGAGCAACTATCGAAAAGGAGGTTCCGGAAAACTACTACATACATCCCGACAGGGTGCCTGCTTGGGAAAAGCAGAAAGGCGCCCATGATTATGACCGCACTTCGAAGTCGGGTCATACTTATCGATATAAGGAGGGCGCAGTCCCATTCCCGGACCCACTCACAAAGGCATCGCGTACTATTGTTACAGGAGAAGGCGGAAGTGGCCCCTCACGAATGAAGCACGTTATTGATATCCGAAAAAAGAAGGGTTTCCCTAATGGAAGGACCATCAATGGCGTAACATATGTCTACCGACGTCTCATACCAGAGGAACTTGAACAACTCTGTATGTTTGACAGAGGACATACTGAATTCATGGATGTCGAAGGAAAACACGAGCTTGAACGTGCGTCGGACGCGAAAAGAGCCTTCTTTATGGGCAACGCACTCGTAGTTGGAGTAATTGAAGGCATAGGAAAATCTCTACTAAAAAGAATCGTAAAGCATGAAAACAAATAAAACACCATTCGGTGTTTTATTTGTTTTCATCTGGCCAGACCCGCATGAATGAGCCAGTCGACATGCGACAACTGTTCTCTAATATAATTCCCAGAAAGCCAGAAGGCTAAGCGTGTTATCTCTTGACCATTTGGCAGAGTATCTGCATCTGACTTTTTAGAAGAATTCGAATGCCCCTTAGTACCCTTAGTATTGAGAAAAATAATATGACCAGTACCTTTACATAGTGCTTTTAAATTAGAAGACTTTATTGCCTCAGAAGCATAATTCCAATCTTTTTCACACTGGCCATCTAGGTCATTGGCGCCAATTGTCCAAAGCTTAGCACCAAGCAAGCGGGCACCCTTACCGTCTTTATTATCTTCAAATATGACAAACAAGAACCTAGATTGCACAGTATCACGAAAAGTAACATAATCACCACCAGATTCATCATCAGGAATCCAAGACTGATTTATCAGTTCATCGAGCGAAACTTGGGCAAAAGAAATATTTTCATGAAGTTTACCCTTACTGTTAACGCGGATTGTCTTTAAGATTGTTCCCGACTTTTCAAACTCTAGAGGCAAAGAGCCACCTGGCAATATACCCAACATTTTACGAACGTATCGACTACATCTATCTTTTGCTTTTGATTGGTAGCCCAATACAGTTGAGATCTGGTCTTCATACATACCAAGATATGGCGAAATCTTATCCGCAACTGCTTTTTCTAATTCTGACCACTCGCTTCGGAATACAGAATGACCCTCTTTCAATTGTCGATATACTCCAGTTAGATATGAATTTTTTAGAGCAAGTCTCCTCATTCTTGCCCTGGTTTCCGATCTTGGCTGAGCAACGAGTGCTGTATGTTTTCCGCCTCCACGACATGCCTCAATATACTTTGTTGCCCCAGAGGTTATCTCATGAGCGCGACCATCTTCAACGTATTTAACGAGTATTTTCCAATCATTCTCAATAACGGGAATATCTACAGCAGGTACACTCCACAACGAGACAAGGTCAATTTTGTAATCAGGATATTTCTTCAGTTTGTCGTAGATATAAAATATAAATAAAACTTTTTTGAATTTCCCGAATAGCGCACTTTCGTAGATTGTAGTACCTATCATTTTGCCAAAGTTCAGAGTTGAAATCACAAGCCTTTCCTTTGCAACAAACTCCTTACTTTTCACCAACTGCTTTAATCCGGTTGATTTAATCTCTATCCCTGATTTTTCTATATCTGGACCTGAGCGGGAGTTATTTGGTATTCGAAAATATGATTCTTCGACTGCTCCACCAAAATCTCCCTTATTTGCCGTAGAATACTCTTTCACTTCTGTAAGTACCCCACTGAGAGTCTTCCCCTCAAGGAGTTTTCCATAACTTAAAACAGAAGCCTCGCTTGAGTCATCATATGGCAATTGCATACAATTAAGATACTATACCTGTTACGAATGTAAAGACGGAGCAATTCTAATAGACTCGAACATCAACTTCAGAAAAACCATGAGTTGATACTATGATATGCCCACGAATCCGAATCGCAAGTATGTTTGCGGAATCTAGTAATCGACTTGTTAATGCAATATCTTCTGATGAAGCGGAAATTTCACCCGATGGATGATTGTGTGCCAAAATTACCGAAGCAGCAGAAAGTCGTATGGCTGGCTCAAACACCTCACGTGGATGTACGAGCGAACGATCAAGTGTCCCGACTGAAATGATCTGTCTCTCAATCAGTCGGTTTTGTGTGTCGAGATAAAAGGCAACAAAGTGTTCCTTCTTTGACCCTCTAAAATCAGCACAATGCTGCCAAACATCTTTGGCTGAGAGTATTTCTATTGTCTCTTTTTCCTGTAGTCGATGAGCAATTTCAAGCAGTGCAATAATTTGCAATGCCTTTGTCTTTCCAAGTCCTTTAATCTCCTCAAGACCCTTGAGACTCGGTTGATTATTATTCTTTTCTACATATTTGAGCACGCTCCGTGCGAGCGAAAGTACATTCACCCCCTTTATTCCTGACCCAAGAATTATTGCGAGGAGTTCCTCAGTTAGGAGGCGCTGCACTCCATACTTAGCTAACTTTTCTCTTGGTAATTCCAACTTATGTAATTCCTTCAACTTCATTCATGCAATCATATCATTTTTTATAGTATAGATGAAGTTTCCTCGGCATACAAAAAACCGGCCTCAGCCGGTTTTTGTATCTACTTTATCACCCCCGCCAAATGCAACAATTCAATAAACAACCCCAGCGGAACGATAAACAATGCCCATCCAAGCGAAAGACCAATTGGTGACTCCCACTCATGCCACTTCGTGCGGCGCTTTGCCCAATAATCCTCATCAGAGGTCAACAGGCGCTCTTCCTTTTCTTCTTGATTCATAGAAATTTGAGAAATTAATAGAATAGGTCATCTCTCCGACCATAAAGACAACTGATTCCCTTGCTTTTCTCGATCGGGGCTCCATTCATCGTCTCAAGGGAAAGACAGGAGCACTAGATCCAATACATCGATTATAACCAGTTTTCATTACTAATCAACCCACAGTACTTGCCTTCCTTTCATTATTATCTGAGACTAAACAGCAGTAAAAAAACCGCTGATTGCTCAGCGGTTTTGCATTGAAACCTTACGGCCTCGTAATGAACGTGTACTTTCTCTCCTCGCAGAGGAACTCTGCCACCTCAGCCATTTGCGAAAAGGTGACCTTATTGAGCTCATCAAGAAACTCTTGCAGGGAGCTGATACGCTGATCAGCAGCAAGATCTTCCGCTGCGGATTCAACGAGAGCTTGACCGGAAAGGTCAGTCATTAAACATCCCTGCTTAAGTGCATTGAACTTTCTCAAAAAGAGATCATGCTGCTTGGGCACCTTTTCAATACAGGCCTGCACGAGCGAATCGATTGAATCGATTGCGTCAGGGCTGACTTTGCCGGAGATAGTGTACTCGTAGAGATCCTGAAAATTTGCTGTACCTGGCGAGAAGTTGTAGGAGCAACCAAGATTCTCACGAACCTCTTCGAAGAGGATAGCCCTCAGCATTGTATTAAACACCTTACGTGCATGCCAAGGAAAATCAGCAGGAAATGCCCAAGCAGCTTTGTAGCTGGCCTGGTCAACACTGAGATTCGTGTACTCGGAAACTCTTACCACCTTCGTGCGCTCACCCGAAGGCGCCTGCGGAGTAAACGGATGGGGAATGCGATTGCGCACACCATCCTTACTCACCGCAAACGGACTGCGTTTGAGCGCAGAAATGAGATCAAGAGAGGCGACTCCTCCTACAACTGCGAGGCTCATGTTCTCGGGAACGTAATACTTGTCGTAATACGCCTGGAGATCACTCTCCGTAATGGCGAGAAATTCTTCAGGGCGACCGAGCGGACGGCACCATGTTCCGAGACGGTGCCCGGAATACAGCGCCGCACGAGTACCGAGGTCCCATTCGAGCATTTCCTTGTAGGGATAACGCTCATTGTATTCTCGCTCAATGACACTACGTTCGCGCTCAATGTGCTGACTGAGTGTCGCACCGGTGAGCATAGCACCAAACATGTTCAATGCGCACTGAAGAGAATCAGCATTTGCCGCCACTTCAAAGCCATAACGTGTTGAGTAGTAACCCGTTGAACCCAACTTGGCTCCACCACCGCAAGAATCGAAGAAACGAATCATCGAATCACAGCTGTGACCGGGAACATTCTGCGACACAAGATGCTCAACGAAGTGAGCAAGCCCGGCCTTACCATGAACGTCTTCGCGGCTTCCCGCATGCACGACAGCTTCCAGCTTCACCCAGGGACGGTCCCAAAATACATGGTGTACCTCAAGGCCGTTCCAAAGCGTGTGCTTTGTGAATTCTGCATAAGGATCGTACATGACGATCTCCTTTTTAAAAAGGTTTTAAAATGAGCAAAAATGTACAATTTAACTAGAAAATTATAACATAAATATCGCATTTTAGCAATAGCTCTCCTATTTCTCTCTTTTGTGCATGATCCTTACTTGTGTACAAAATTTAATCAGCGCTCCTTGCCACCCCTCCTCATATGCGCTAGTATGACCGCAGCCACTTCTTTCTTCCCATGGAGCGCCCATGACACAGACAGCCCCCCTTATGTCCTACTACCCCCGCTGCTGGCCGCAAAGCCTATTGGGCAGCAATGCCCGATGAATGCTTCGAAGCGCTCACCTTCGGCGAGCTTTCGGTCGGCGACCTCTTCATCTTCCTGCCAACCCCGGGTGACAATGAGGGCCATGGCGGGCTCAAAGTGACCCACAACATCTTCAAGAAGACCGAGGAAAATGTACTCGCGCGCAGCGGCCTGCCCTATCGCTACCCCATGGGCAGCGCCGTGAATGTTCATCGCAACCTCACTAGCAATTTTCAGCACTCCCTGGCTGTGCTCCGGCTTCAATAGCCAATTCCCCGCTTCGGCGGGGAATTTCTTTCATTGACTTCCCCTCGAAGTGTATTAGTGTTAAAGCAGAATAAAAATGGAGCAGCCATGACCCCGACAGAACGTAAGGAATCCTGGTCGGCACTACCCGCATCGTATTTCGATGCATACACCTTCGGTGAGCTCAAGGAAGGGGCCCGTTTCATTGTGCTCCCCCGCCCTGGCGACAACCGCGGAGGAGGAGGATTCAAAATTCCTCGACATATCCTCATTAAGACATCGTCCCTTGCTACGGAAGGCAGGGAGAACCGTCCTGTGAAGGATAGCGGGATAGCAAAACCAGAGGGCCGAAGAGATGAATTCGTCATCGATAACTCCACGGCAATTCTTATGATCTTCTCCTAGGAGCTTCCATGGCCGTCCTTCGGCTTCAATAGCCAATTCCCCGCTTCGGCGGGGAATTTCTTTTGCATGCTATAATTTCCTCATGACATGGCTTGGACCCAATACCGTCATCTATCAAATCTTCATTGATCGTTTTGCAGTACCAAAACCTCCACTTGATCCTACGCATCCCGAGATAGATCCGGGTGACAAGATGGCTCGCCCTGATGACACGAAGCCGATTTTCTGTGGCGGCACATTGCGCGGCATCATTGAACACTTCGACCACCTCAAGGGTCTTGGCATCAGTGCGATCTGGCTCTCACCCTTCTACAAAGGAGAAGCATATCACGGATATCACCCCACTGATCTCTACGCAGTGGATCCACACTTCGGTACAGAGGAAGATCTCAAGGAACTCATTGCGCTCTGCCACAAGAATGGGATAAAAATTATTGCGGACTTCGTGCCGAATCATGTTTCGGACAAGCATCCCTACTTCCTTGATGCGCAACGAAACTTCATGAGTAAATATCGTGATTGGTTCTACTTCACGAACTGGCCAAATTCATATCTTACTTTTCTCAGTGTAAAAGAGCTCCCAAAGCTGAATCTCGAGAATCTCGACACCCGTGCCTATATCATCGAGGCAGCAGAGAAGTGGATGGATATGGGATTCGATGGCTTACGCCTTGACCACATCCAGGGGGCCTCAGATGGCTTCTGGAAGGCGTTCTTTGGAGTCATGACCACAAAGTACCCTGACGCAGCGTATATCGGTGAAGCTTGGCTCGATGGAACAACATTGAAGCACCTCAAAACGATCAATACTCCGAATAAGCTGCTCGCATGGCTTCGTGGCACGCCTTACCTCATGCAGCATTACCTCGAGTTCTTCCCAAGTGTGCTTGATTTCGAGTTCATCTCTCTTGCACGAAAATATGCTGAAGGTAAATTGAGACGAGATCAGTTCCACGAGCAAGCTGTCCTTCATGCGGGTAGCGAGTATAAGTGGAGCACTCCAACCTTCCTCGACAATCACGATACGGATCGCTTTATGTTCGTCGTTGGAAATGATGTCGAACGTTACAAGGATGTAGCACGCATGCAATTCGAACTTCCTCTTCCCGTCATCATCTACCAAGGGGCGGAATTCGCTATGAGTCAAGATAAATGGAAGGATACCTACCACGACAATGGCGATCTCGTTGCTCGGAGAATGATTCCATGGCAAAAAGGTAGCGGATTGTTGTATGACTTCTATCGAGACCTGATCCACAAGAAAACCAATCCACAAACATAAAACCGCATGGCCCTCGCCTGCGGTTTTAACATGCATTCCTATCAAAGTTTTCGAGCGCCTTCATGAGTGCGGGTATCTTCGATCGCATATATTTTTCGCCCTCTTTGATTCCCTTTTTCGCATCAGCAAACTCTTTCCATTCGGCTTTCCCTACAGGTGGTTCAATGATGAAGTCCGCGGTCTTCGTATTTGCATGTGCGAGATGCTGCCTTAACGACATAATGGAATTGTCAGCAATCTCGTAGAGGCTGAGTGATCCCTTTGACTTCGGTCGTCCAGAAAAATAGTCAGCGTCGAGATTAACTGCAATAACAAACCCTGCACCCATCTCGCGTGCAACGTCAACAGGAACCGGCACCGAAAGACCAGCATCGGCAAGCAACCTCCCCTCACGTTCTGCGGGCTCAAAGAGAACGGGCACCGAGGTACTCGCTCGGATTGCAGTCGAAAGTCTTCCTTTTTGTATGCACACAGCTTCTCCCTTACGGATGTCCGTCGCCATAATAGCAAGCGGAGTCTTCAGCTCGTCAAAATCAACATGCCCAACATGTGACTCTATATACTTGAGCACATTCGTACCACTCACAAGACCCTTCCCGAATGCGGGCTTATAAAGGGAAAGAATTTTCCTCCAGTCATTTGCTGCAATAACTTTTTCCACCCAATCAATGTCATTATTCACTGCATAAAAACCACCTATCATCGCGCCGATGCTTGCGCCCGCAATATAATCTATAGGAATATTGTGCTCGAGCAGCACTTTCATAATGCCAATATGCGCAAGGCCGCGTGGTCCGCCAGATCCGAGCGCGAGTCCAATTTTGGGATAAGTAGAGGCCATATAGGATAATGATAGCATAAATCTGATATACTAACTGTAACAATGAATAAAAGACTTATTATTGCAATGAACAAGGTCATCGCACTCAGTGCAATTATTTTTGCCGTGAGTGCTGTGTTTATCTACAATGAACAACTAATTGGATGGGTGGTTTTTGGTCTCGGATTACTCTGTCTCGCTGCTTTGAAGTTATTCAAGATCGAAGTGAAAAGCGTATGGCCAGATATTGTCTTTGGTCTTATCGACAACGGATTCCTTGCGCTTTTTGCAGTCATCGGTGGATCCATCGCGGGCGTATCTGGAGCAATCATCGGCGGCGCAGTTGGTAATGCAATCACCGATGGCATAGCGGGCGTATTTGAAGGCCATATGGCCGAGCGCCTCCGCGAGCAAAATATTTCTGAGTCAAGAACAATGCTCGGCTCCTCAGTAGGTAAAATGGCAGGGTGTCTACTTGGCGCAGGTGTCGTACTCATTATCGCAGTGCTGATTAATCCGAAGCTGTAAAAGTAAAACTCCAGAGGCCTACGCTTCTGGAGTTAAACTTTCTGTGCACCTTGGAGGACTAGGATACAGAGCAGAACGCTTCGCGTGCTAAATCAGATTTTGACTCGCCCCTTTGTCACTAAGTATTCTGCTCCAAGCATTCGCAGAATACTAAGTGCAAGTAGGGCCAGGGCTCGGCCACGACCGCTTCGGTCGGAATCTCAGCGGCCGGCTTCGCGGCCTCCGCCCTTCGAGTCCTCTACCGCCTCAAAAACGAAACCACCTAAATGCTTTGCATTTAGGTGGTCGTTTTGTGGGCGATAGAGGACTCGAACCTCTGACATCTACAACGTCAATGTAGCGCTCTACCAACTGAGCTAATCGCCCGATTTGAAAATATTATCAGAAAATGAGTTATTACGCAAGCCATATTTTTAGCCAAATAATTGCACCAAAGTGCGTAACATGTTAATATTTTTTTACTCAGTGGGGTGATCATTCGCCTCAGAAACATGGAGGTGTGGCTGAGCGGTTGAAGGCACTCGACTCGAAATCGAGCACACGGGAAACCGTGTCAGGGGTTCAAATCCTCTCACCTCCGCAAATTAATATCAAAAAAAGAAGTGTTTTTTGATATATAATTTACGCGAGGTGAGAAAATTTGAAAGACGGAGCCGGGCACCCTCACGCACGCGAAGCGTTGTGCAGGGTCGGCGAGTCGGGGTCGCGAGCACTTAGGCTTTTCTAAAAGACTTAGTGACTTGTGACCAAATCCTCTCACCTCCGCCATTGCACCTTTAGCTCAGTTGGTTAGAGCACAGCATTCACATTGCTGGGGTCGGAGGTTCGAGTCCTCCAAGGTGCACTAAAAGTTTAAGTCCAGAAGCGCGAGCTTCTGGACTTTTACTTTTTTGCGACTTCGAGGAATCGAAAGACGGAGGCGGGCACCCTCACACACGCGAAGCGTTGTGCAGGGTCGCCGAGTCGGAGTCGCGAGCACTTAGTGCTTTTGACTACAAGGTAGTCAAAACACTTTGTGACTCGTGACCTAGTCCTCTAAGGTGCTCAACTCTTAAGGGGCGAGTTCTCGACTCCTATTCCTGCACGCGAAGCGTTCCATGAGTCAAAAACCGGAACGGTTTTTCGGCTCCCTTATGCATCCGCAACTGTATTCTTATTTCTCCCCCGGTATTTCAAACCAGAACTTACTTCCACTCCCCTCCAAGCTCGTAAATCCAATCGTTCCACCATGCTGCTCAACAATGTACTTTGCCACAGATAGTCCAATTCCAAATGATTCTGGCTGCATGACTGATGCATTTGTTGCCCTAAAGAATCGAGAGAATATGCGCTTCTGCTCGATTTCTGGTATTCCAATACCACTGTCTACCACCTCAAAACGCACATTCGTGCCCGCTGCAGTCAAACGTGCAATCACCTTGTGATCATTTTTTGAATAAGTGATCGCATTATCAACAAGTACTTTTATTACCGTACGAATCTTCTCACCATCACCCATTACTCCAGGAAGGTTCTCACCCGCTTCAAAATCGAGCGTGATATTCTTCAGTGCTGCCTTGCTTTGCTTCTCTGCAATTACTCCTGCACAGAGACTACTCATGGATATCTTCTCTCGCGCAATAAGCAGTCGCTTCTCCTCAATATCCATAGAGAGCAAGAGATCATTTATTCGATCGGTGATTTTTCGCCCTTCAGCATAGGTTGCAGTAAGAAACTCTTGCTGCGTATCAGTGAGTTTTCCAAAAGTGCCTGCAAGTATCTCCTCAAGGTTCCAATTGATCGCAGTAAGTGGTGAACTCAGCATGCGAGACATGATGTTCAAGAAACGCGCACGAAGCTCACTGAGCTCATTGATGCGCTGTTTTATCGCTTTTTCCTCAGCAACTCCACGAAAGACTACGGCTGCGCCAAACAACTTGCCTTTATCATCACGCACCGGCATGCTACGGTACTCTGCGGGAAACGGTGAGCCATCCTTTTTCCAGAATGTATTATCAAGATTCTTCATCCACGCACCGTTTTCCAGGGTCTTGAATACTGGTGACTCGCTGCGAGGCTTTGGAGTACCATCGAGATACTTATAATCCAACAAATCATGGAGCACTCGCCCCTTCAGTTCAGGTACTGTATACCCCAGCATCTCGGCTGCAGCATCATTCACAAATAGTGCCCTCCCATCAAGGTCGACAATTGCGATACCATCGGAACTTTGCTTTACCGCGAGCGAAGAAAGCTTTATTTCTTCACTCTGTTTTTCAATTACCCTTTCAAGTGCAATCTTACTCTGCGTAAGTTGCTCTTCACTACGCGTAAGGTCACGATAAACGACCTCAGAGGGGCGCTCAATGGCAATTGTAACGATGGCGCGATAAATGAGAAAGTATGCTGCAAACTTAAGCAGATGACCTAGTGTATTTGCAAACCCAAATACGCTAACATAACGGGTAAATGCAAACTCACTCAGGATGAGTACCCCAATTGCAATTGCGCGGAAAAAGACCACACTCCTATCAAACAAATCCCTCTTTCGATAGAGCACATATATCGATAACGCCATTATCCCGATGATGACATATTCGCTAATGATTTTGAAATCTGTTAGCCCATAGCCACTGATATACGAAATCGGGAATATCTTCCAGTAAAATAGAATTCCTATGGCTAGGACAGATACCACAGCATATGACCAAAATAGCATGCCGACGGAGATCTTTTTCGGCGCGTACAAAGAGAAAGCGGCGAGCAACAAAGATACTGCCTGAATAAAGCGCGCCATTATCCATATCTGTATACTCAAGTCAGGAGGATACCCCGCAAATACCGTCATCCCCTCATACGTGAGCATATGGAGTAAATCCAATATTGCGATAAAGAGAAAGGATACTCCGATAACAAGCATATAGTTATCGGTAATCTTCTCCCTTGAACTCCAAGCGATAATGAACACTGAGCATCCAATGATAATAGTGAATAGCTCCGCAAGGCTATGGAAGAAAAGAAAATTAAGCGTACTTGCAATATACAGGCCGAATACGACCGCGATAACAAGTAAGGCATCGCGACGAGAAAATATTTGATCTATCTTTTGCATTTTAGTAACAGTTATCTCACATACGGAACTTCAAACCAGAACCTACTTCCACTCCCTTCAACGCTATCAAAGCCTATTTTTCCGCCATGCTGATCAATGACATATTTCGCAACGGAAAGTCCGATACCGAATGAATCGGGCTGCATCACTGAGGCATTCGTTGCCCTGAAGAATCGTGAGAATATGCGCGACTGTTCAACTTCGGGTATACCAATACCGCTATCTATAATTTCGAAGCGTAGCATTGGTCCTGCCTTTGCAAGACTTGCAATCACTTTTCCGCCCGGTTTTGAGTAGACGATTGCGTTATCAATGAGCACCCGGAAGACTACACGCATCTTATCACCATCGCCAATCACTACTGGCGCATTTTCTATAGTCTCGAACATTACTTTGACATTCTTCAGTGCTGCCTTACTTTCATTCTCACCGATCACACCAGCACAGAGACTGCGCAGCGAAATCTCTTCTTTGACAAGCAGGAGCCTTCCTTCTTCGATATCCATAGACATCAGGAGACCATTGATACGGTCAGTAATCTTTTTACTAGCGATATGAGTCGCTGAAAGAAATTCCCGCTGTGTATCGGTCATCTTTCCGAATGACCCACCCAATATCTCTTCAAGATTCCAATTAATGGCCGTAAGCGGAGTACTAAGCATATGCGACATGATCTGCAGGAAGCGCGCTCGAATCTCACTCAGCTCTCGAATACTGGCCTCAGACTTACGTTTTTCGGTAATATCAGAAAAAACAACAACAGCACCAAGAAGCTTATTATCATCATCGCGAAATGGAATACTCTTATACTCAACCCAGAACCACGTATTATCCTTTTTCCAAAACACCTCAGTGTCTATAACATATTCCACACCTTCATTCACTGATTTGCGAATGGGACACTCTTCAATTGGATACGGTGAGCCATCTGGCTTTTTGTGTACCATATCGTGCGTGCGCTTCCCCATGATTTCCTCACGCGAATACCCAAGGAGTTTGAGTGCAGCATCATTCACGAAGAGCGCGATTCCCGTTGTGTCCACAAGAATAATGCTGTCGGTACTTTGCTTCACTGCAAGGGAAAACAGCTTAAGGTCTTCAGTCTGCTTATCGACGAGTTGCTTAAGGTTATCACGGTGCAATTCGAGCTCTTGTTCTTTCTGCGCAAGACTTCGAAAGACAATGTTATACGGCTGAGTGATACCGACACTGATTGTTGCTTTGTAAATGAAGAAATATGCAACGAACTTAATCAAATGTCCAATGATGTTCGCGGGGCCAACAAGGCTTACGTATTCTGAAAATGAGAGCTCAGAGATGACGAGGAGTACAATTGCGAGGGCAAGCGTCCGGAATGTATCGAGGTCGAGATCTGCTTTCTTCTTGTAAAGAAAATATATCGAAAGACCCATTATCGCTGATACGATATACTCACTGACAATCTTGAAAAGTGTTACCCCTGATCCCTCAATGAAGGTGACAGGAAAATTTCGGAAATAGAATATTGAAAGCAAAATCAACGTGAATACCGTCAGATATGTACCAACAACCACACCAGCTCTGAGTCTCCTGCCGAACATCAACGGTGCCAATAAGAATGAAATGGCTTGCAAATAGCGTGCCGCGATCCAGAGCTCTGAAGACAGACTTGCACCGTAACTAGTAAAAATGCCCATGCCCTGATATGACAGTGCATGCAGAAAATCAAGACCTGAAATAAATAGAAATGAAATTCCAAGAAAGAGTAAATAATCATTTGCAATCTTCTGTCGCTCATTCCACATAATCAAAAACACGCAGCTACCAATAGTTACGGCAAAAAATTCGATTGAACTATGAAACAGAAGATAATCATAATTTGAGATAATAACCAGGCCCAGGACGGAACACACAAGGAAGGCTATTTCCCATATTGAGTATTTAATGGTATTTCCAAACATAAGTAAATTCGCTTATATGCTATTGCAAAAGCAACTTAGTAATTATTTATTACTAACATACTATATAGGATACCCCTTCTGCTAAAATAATACAAGCGCACTACACACAGGAATGTACTTAACTAAAAACCAAGAAGTCATGCTTCTTGGTTTTTATATTACTTTGATTTGAGCACTGCTTCTATTGCAGCCTTGACCTGATTGTACGGCACAGAACCAACAATGAGTTTCTTGCCAATCATGAATGACGGTGTTCCTGTTACGCCATAAGCCTGACCCTCATCGAGATCTGCTTGTAGGTTTTGCTGATTTTGTGAAGCGTTAGCAACGATGAGCTTATCGAGATCATCAGTGTTCATACCAAGCGACTTTGCAATCTCAAGAATATCTTGTCGGTTTCCCCAGCCGCCATTCTCTTCATCTTGCTTCGCAAACATCTGCTCATGCCACTTGAAAAACTTATCAGGGTATGCTGACCAAACCCCACGCTCTGCCAGTGCCGCAGAATATGAATCCTGGCCGAGCACTGGATAGCCCTTAAAGACAAGTTTGACCTTACCAGTATTCACGTACTCACTTAAAAGTTTCGGGAACACATTAGTCTCAACCTGCTTACAGAATGGGCATTGGTAATCATACCAATATGCAACAACAACGGGTGCATTTTCCTTCCCAATGAAGGGGTTTCCTGCAATCTTGATCTCATCAATATTTGCAGGCTTTGTTGGGCCAGATGGCTGACTTCCATCTTGAGCAAGAGGAGCTGTCGTGTCAGTTCCTTGGGCTATTCCACCAATGCGATTCTTCAAGACAACTGCAGCACCGATAAGTACCCCCGCGATGATAATTGAAACAGGGATTGCATTTGCCTGAAGCAAAGCGAGCACTTTGTTCGACCTTTTTACTTTATGATGTACGTGGTGTTCCATATGATATGTATTTTGAGTATATATTCATTATATCAGAAAAATACTTATGCACAGTCATTTGCTAAATGGTGCAATATTCAGTAATATACGGCAATGCGTATCCTCTCCATAGAATCGAGCTGCGACGAGTCCGCTCTTGCAATTACCGAGCAGAATCCTACCTTAGGTAAATTTGCCCCGGTCACTGTTCTTGCAAACAATGTGCTTTCGCAAATTGACATCCATCGTGAATACGGTGGTGTCTTCCCTGCTGTCGCAAAGCGTGAACATGCAAAAGCACTCACCCCCCTTCTTATAAAAACTCTGAGCGATGCGGGCCTGCACCTCGCGGAACCAACTCCAATAGATCCCGTACTCGCGCAAGAGATTACGCTACTCCTTGAGCGTGAGCCTGAACTGCTTGAGCACATGCTCGCCATCATGCCCACGATTGCACGGCCTCAAATCGATGCAATAGCGCTCACCACAGGCCCTGGACTTGAGCCTGCACTCTGGGTGGGAATCAACTTTGCGAAGGCGTTGTCGCTACTATGGAATATCCCTGTATTACCAGTGAATCATATGGAAGGGCATCTGCTTGCAGCCATAGTTTCGGGACATATGGAGGATGATGGAAAACACGTGCTTATTCTCGATGAAGTTCAGTACCCAGCCTTAGGACTGCTCGTCTCAGGGGGGCACTCGGAACTCATTCTCATCGAAGCGCCCGGTGCTTACAAACTACTCGGGGAAACGCGCGACGATGCGGTTGGTGAAGCATTTGATAAAGTCGCAAGGCTGCTCGGACTCCCTTACCCTGGTGGTCCAGAAATATCGAAACTCGCGAATCTCGGCACGCAAGGAGCCTACAAATTGCCACGTCCGATGATCAATTCTGGGGACTATGACTTTTCTTTTGCGGGAATTAAGACCGCCGTACGTTATCTCCTTCAGGACATACCGGAAGTTACCGATGAAATACGTAATAATGTCGCCCGCGACTTCGAGGATTCTTGTATCGAAGTACTCACAAAGAAATCAGTCTCAGCTGCGCAGGAATTCGCTGCGCGAACAGCAATTATTGGAGGAGGAGTTTCCGCGAACCAGAAACTTCGTTCAATATTAAGCGAGAAACTTGGTGCGATAGGCATTCCATTACTTCTTCCCGACCGAGGATTATCGACGGATAATGCGCTCATGATTGCGCTTGCAGCACACCTGCATCCGAGAGACTCGGTAGCGCTTAACGAAATAAAAGCGCGCGGACACTGGAGAATTCATGAAGCATAATCAAAAGACCCTAAGCGAGGGTCTTTTGCATTATATATATCGTCTTTTTAACCACCACATGCCTACGATTGCACCACCAAAGAGTACAAGTGCGAGCAATGCTTTGGCATAGCCCCAGATGAGATTCTGCTTTTGGGGAACACTTTCGAGCGCGGTCGTCGAAACAACAATCGCATTTGGGGCTGCAGTTGTTGCCACCCCCGTTTCCGCCCCGAGCACTGCTCCCATCGCTTTTTTGCGAAGCTCTGCTTTAAGTATTTTCTTGTGGTCGTCCTGCACCGCTACAGCAGTATTCGTCGATGAAGACGCAGGTAATAGGTCGCTTGCTGAAGTAGTGGCTATAGCAATGCTAGACGGAGCAATGAAGCCAGAACCACTGGGAGCGTATCCTCCTATCACTACTGGATTTGGAGTTGGTGACATCTTTTGAAGCACCGTAACGACACGAGAGGTGGTCGCACCAAGATGAGTCAATGGATCAACAACCGCATAAGTCGTTACATATGTACCAGGAATGTTTGTGTCAGGAAGACCAGAAATGATGATCTGATCAGTGAGGTCACGACCATCCTTTTCTGCAGTTGCACCAGCATCAATATATGTGCTACCCAGCTCAAAAGAAAGTACACCTTCTCCATTACGGGTTATGTGAGGAAGTGTGCTCAAGAGGAATACTGGAAGTGTAACATCCGTATTGTCTACAAAGCTTACCGGTTGGCACTCATTACCACCGAGAAGCCCAACGCCACCAGGAATAGTAATACACACGGAGTAATCTGCGGGAATAACATTAAAAATATAATTTCCACCTCTATCGGGTATCACCGTCGTGGTCATTGTTCCACTTGCGTTGAGGAGTGACAAGGAAACAGAACCTTGTGCAGCAAGTATGCCTCGTGCGCCCTCATCTGCTTCCACCTTTCCCATAATATTCAATGCCTGAGGAAGTATGTTGGCCTGTTGAGCATCGGGACTCAACGTAAAAGAGCCTAGAGTAATGTCCCCTGTTGCAACTGGGTCGATTGCCACACACTGAGCATCATCAAGTAATGTATATCCGTCAGGAACAACGATACAGATGTTGCCCCCTCCCGGCACACTCAAAAATGAATATCCTCCTTGCTCGTCAGATATTGCGGTGTCGACGACAGTACTACTTGCGTCATATAGTTCAAAAAACACACCTGATTTTGCAGGATTTGTCTCACTGATATTCTCTCCTTCCCTAACAAGCCCAAAAATATTTGCAGTAGGTGCCTCTGCCGCGAGCGCGGTCTGAATACGAAAAATACTTTGCGCATCAAGTTTGTTCAACTCTAAAGCAAATGATAAAACAAAACTTAGCATGCCCATGGCAAGCAATGATGCGGTTGATATATTTTTCATAACTACAGGTAAGACACAATCAGGACAAATAACGATTTATTGTGTTACTCTAAGGGTACAAGCGAAGACGAAAGCTGTCAACGTACAACTTTATATACGATATAACAAAAGACCCTTGCGGGTCTTTTGTTATATGTACTACCAATTGAACAAGAATGAACCGACTGCAGCTACTGCCTTCTTGATGACTGTACCAAGATTAACAATAGGCTTCGTTACGCCGTTCAACGATGAGAATACTGATGCAGTGTTCTGTGTCTTGTTACCTGCAGCAAGATTCTTTGATGTTGTACCCGATGGCGCTGTAGCAACATGTGTGCGTACAGGAGCCCTTACAAGCACCGGTACATTGACAGGAGCAGATGGAGTAATGCCTGAAGCGAGTGTGCTTCCTGTGCGCTCCTTCTCCCCTATCATCGTGCGAAGAATATTGATGATTGCGCTAAGACGTGCAGTGATTGCACTCGTATCAGTATTTGCTACTGCTGCGCTAAACCCACCACCTGAGTATGCAGATCCGCCTGACCCACCACCAGAAACTGGAGGAGTAACGACCGGTGCGCGAACTACATTGACCGTACGGGTCGCTGTTGTGGTTGCGCCATCGGCATCAGTCACGGTGAAGTACACCGTTGAGGTTGCGCCGAGGACAGCGGTATCAACTGCAGATGCATCAATAGTGACGGTAAGGGCACCATCTT
>DATEZQ010000010.1 GCA_035583355.1 Candidatus Paceibacterota bacterium
TACTACTGCAGATGCGATTGCGATTGGTTCTGCACTTGATTCGTTTGCACTCACCTCAACAGGGCTCAGTGTTACTAGTGGCGGAGCGCTCACCGGCGTAACGTCAATTGATACAATTGCACATTCTGCGACTGCGATAACTTTTGAGGGTGTAGGAACCTTGACTTCAGGTGGTAGTACTTCGCTTACGGTTGATTCACATTCTACAGGTGCCCTAAATCTCGGGACCAGCAATGATGCAAAGACAATTAACCTTGGTACAGGGACTGCCGGAAATACGATCAACATCGGCACAAATAACACCATTGCAGACACGATTAGCATTGGATCTGCGCTCGATGCACTTGCACTTTCCTCAACGGGTCTCAATCTCACTACCGGAGGAGCACTTACCGGTGTTGCCTCGGTTGACACTATTGCCTTCAGTGCAACTGCGATGACTTTTGCGGGCGCAGGAGCACTGTCTTCCACAGGTGCAAATGCCCTCACCCTTGATTCGGGGACAACGGGTGCGTTGAATCTTGGCACGGGTGCAAATGCAAAAGCTATTACAATCGGAAATGCAACCGGTGCGACCGATGTCACCATTAATGCGGGTACTGGAGGAGTTGATATTGGCGCAAATGCGATTGCGAAACTTGTACAAGTAGGTACAACCACTGGTGCATCAAGACTCAATCTCGGTGCAGGAACGGGAGGTGTATTCTTGAATGGATTAGCTGCAGCAGCTAGTGGGAATCTAGTCGTCTGTATCAATAACACTTCAAAGCAGCTCTATGTAGGATCCTCAAATACAGTGTGCAACTCATCATCAGCACGCTTCAAGCACAGTATCGAAGATATTCCTCTTGGACTTGCTGCGGTAAAGCAGATGCGCCCCGTAAGCTTTGAGTACAACGAAACAAATGAAAGGGCCCTTGGCTTTATTGCGGAGGAAGTAGCAAACATAGACGAGCGTCTAATCATTCGTGACGAAGGAGGGCTACCTTATGCAATTAACCCAGATTACTTCATTCCAATCATCACAAAAGGCGTACAAGAACTCAGCAATAAACTTGAACTCTTCCTCACAAACAGTGGAATCAGTATGGATGGTCTCAATCAACTTGCACTTAATGGAGGACTCCGCGTTTCGGGTGAAGTGGATCTCGGAAAGGACAGTGTAGGTGAAGCGGTAATCCGATCTGGTGCAACTGAAATTTCTGTAGTATTCACAACAGCATATACACAAATGCCTGTCGTCACTATTACAAAAATGACACAAGGAATACTCACCGATAACTACATCGATGAAGTGTCGCGCACTGGATTCAAGATAAAGATCGCACCCGCACAACAAAAAGATATGCGCTTTAGCTGGCATGCATTTGGGTCAACAAACGGCATACGTCTCTTTAGCGACGGTAATGTCGAGGATGTAAATTCTACATCTATACTTCTCAATCAAACAGAAAACACGAACAACCAAAGTATCACCACAGGCGGAGATATTCATCTTCCTGACACGGTCATCGGCACTGAAGTTGGAACAAGTACCACAGCAACCACAACACCAGAGGAAGCGACAACGACAACAGAGAGTACGAATGTACCCATACTTATAGAGGAGCCACCAATAACCACTCCGCAGACAGAGACTCCCGAAAGCGATCCCCTTATAACTGAATCGGGTCAACCATCAGACCCCGTAGAAACGATAGCACCATAATACTCATCACGTTATGCACGAGAATACCCCACCTGTGACTACCGCCAAGAAAACAATAACTCAAATTGTTGTTTTCTTGTGTATCGTTATAGTGGTGATGACTGCCGTCCTCATGCAGCGCAATGTTCAGCATCTTGAGCAATCAGCAAATGCAAGAATTGCAAAGGAACAACAAGCGCTCATCGCAGAAATAGGCGAGTTTATGCTTCTTCCAGCAGATGAAGTTCCTACTATTGCAACAGTAACAAACAAGCAGAAACTTCGAAACCAGCCAATATTCGCGGATGCTGAAAATGGAGATACGCTTATTGCCTATCCTATTGCAGGAAAACTCATTCTTTATCGTGAGACGCAAAAACAAATTATCACCATAGCTTCGATCCATGAATAGTAAGCACTATACCTCGATGCTTCTCTGCGCAAGCATTTCGCTTACTGCGTTTTGCGTGTTTGAGATCCAGCATGCTTTTGCCTCAGAAACTAATGGCTCAATTCAAAGCGGATATGTTTATGCGTGGGGAGACAAGCTTGGCTGGATCAATTTCAAACCATCCCAGGGCGGCATCACAATTACTGATTCAGGAATTTCTGGCTACGCGTGGAGCACAAATGATGGTTGGATTAACTTTTCACCTACAACAGGTGGAGTCACAAATACTGCTGCAGGACAACTAGGTGGGTATGCATGGTCGTCGGGAAAAGGCTGGATTAGTTTTTCAGGTGTAAATATATCCGGTACTGGGAAATTTTCAGGAGTAGCTGGAACTCTTGGGGCGACTGCAGGACAAATCAACTTTGACTGCTCGCAGTGTGACGTACGCACAGACTGGCGTCCTCAGCAATTGCGTGGAGGTGCAGTAGGAACAAGAATAATCGGTGGATATGCATTTGGTATAAACCCCGCCCTGCCCATCACGCCACTCCCCACCCTCGGTGAGTCACCACTAACATTATTACCATCTCAGGACGGAACGATCATCCAAGATTCTGAAGTGGGACCCATTATCGTTTATGTTCCGGGGAAAGCAGTATCAGAAGAGCTCACACTCCATGTCAACGCAAAGGACAGCCAATCATCCAAAATCCAACCTCCAACAGCTGATGCCATCCTATTGAATGGAACTTACTACGAAATAATTGTGCGGGATGCGAAAGGAAATGAGGTGCATGAATTTGATTCACCTCTTCGCATTACGCTCCCTCTACCTCGCGACCTACGAAACCTCCGACGTCTTGCGGTGTATTGGCTGGACGAAGGAATGGAAGTATGGAACAAAATTCCTGATGCAGTCTTCTTTGATGATCATGTTGAATTCAAGGTGACCCACCTTACCAAGTTTGCAATCTTTGCGACACCATCAAGTAGTATGATAAAGAGACCGACAGTAATCCAAGGTCCAGCTGGCGGAGCGATCATTATCGACCAAGGTACCGTCGATATAAGTCCACAGGAACAGACTATTCGTAATCAAAGAGAGGGAATGCGTGGAGTATCCCCACACGACAGGAGCCCAGAAGTGACCCAAAAGCCACAAGCAGAAAAAACATCAGCAATGAATTTACTTGTTGTCATTACCGCAACGCTCATTGCCGTGCTTGCACATATACTTGCGAAACAAAAAATGGATGAAATAAAATAGCCCAAAGGGGCTATTTTACATGACCTTAAGATACTTTCGCACTGCGAGTATCGACGAAACTGAACCGAGCAGAATACCTGCTGCCATGAGCACAAAGAAAATCTGTGGCAGATTTGCAATGTAGTATGCAAAGAGATCGATACCACCGTAGAATTCTGCGGTTGCGCTTTGCACCCAGACAGTCAACGGATAGAATGCTGCGGTTGCAAGAATCGCCGCGACGATACCACAGAGTGCACCTTCAACAATGAATGGACCACGAACAAACATATTCGTCGCGCCGACAAGTCTCATAATGCTTATCTCTTCCCTCGAGGCATAGATTGCGATACGGATCGTATTGAACGTAATCACGATCGCTATGGCGATCAAGAATAGGAGGATTGCAAATGAGAACTTTTCCACTGCATTCACCGTTGCAGTCAGCTTCTCGATAATGACCTTATGCTGCGCATAGTTGATCTTACCAATGAAACCCTCAGACTGACGATCATCTTTTTCCTTATTCAAATAGAGAGCGATCGCTTCGTATTCCGAAGGATTCTTCGCACGAATATTAAGCATTGCACCAAGAGGATTATCTGAAAGCTCATTGAGCGCCGCCTGGAGCAAATAATCATTCTCATGCTTCTTTCGGAAATCCTCGATTGCCTGATCTCGGGAGATATACTCAACCTTGGAAACTTCAGGCATCTTCTCGAGTGAATTACGAAGTGCCAAGATGTCGTCCGCTTTTGCCGTTGAAGAGAAATATACGTTAATGTCCACCTTCTCTTCGATGGTACGCAATGTCTCCTGCAAGAATACGGATGAAAGCATAGAACCTCCAATGACGAAAAGGGCTACGGTCATAACGAAGATCGCAGACAGAGAGACTACCGCATTACGCCAAAAGTTAAGAAAACCCGAGCGCATTACGCGACGGAAAGAAGTGAACATAGACATAGGATGATTATAACATATCAATATCAAGATTCAGGGCGTGGGGCAATTAGAGAATGAAGGAATCATGAGGTGAGTTTCGGGGCTCAATAAGGCCATAATTGTTAGCTGCACAAAATATACTTGACATATTATAAATATGATGTATACTGTAATCCTCGCTGGCCTTCGTGCGCGCCGCCCTCGAGCTTCTTCGGAAGCATGGGCCGCAGTCGCCGCCTACCGCCTTCCCCGCAAGGAGAGCGCGGTTGGCCAGTAGAAGCCCGGAATAGGGACGCTTGCGTCTCCTGCGGGCACCCGCCGCTAGCCTGTGGCTAGCGGCGGGTCATCGAGAGAGTCTCCTCGGCGCGAAGCCCTGGAGCGAGTCCACAACTTTCCCCTACTGCCGTCGTCGGCGAGGAGGAAACATGTCCAGCAGCGATGGGCTGCGCCTGCACCAAGTCAAGGCCTTGGTAAGCAGCTAGGGGCAAGCGCGTAGCGCCGAGCCCCACAGCCCAGAACACCCGTTACGCCCGAGGCGCACCGCAATGCGGCCCGCAGCCACTGAAGGCACCGCCAATCACGGCAACCCCTCATCCGCCCAGCCAAGAAAGGAGGTCCCGCATGTCTCACGACAGGAGCGTTCATCGCCCGCGGGATGCCGATCAGTAGCATCCTCGCCAACACCTCGCCAACGGCCTGGTAGACGCACACCACTCCACGAGCCATGCTCGGGAGACCTTCGCCCTCGGCCCACGTCGGCCACTGCCCTTTCAAGAAAGTGAGGAGAGCATGAATGCTCGTGATGGTCCCATATCTGTAAACCCCCGCTTGCGGGGGTATTTCATATCTGGATTTTGTATTTCACCCAATGTAAACACATGAAACACTGTGAATCATTGAATTTGCATTTCACCTAACTCGAACCTATGAAACACTGCGAATTTTTCTCGGCGGTTGCCTCGCTGGAGCTCGACGGCGTACAGTGGTACGACGAGAGCGAAGCGTGAGGCAACCCCCGACAAAAAGGCCAGTGCCGCCACACAAGGAAAATATGTTCAAAAAAACAAGCACCGGAACGGTGCTTGTTTTTAAAGAACATATTTACCTTGCATGTCATCTCTGACCACCTTCCCATTTTCCATGGTAATAACGCGTTTCTTGAGTGCATCAATCACCCCCTTATTGTGCGTCGTAAGAATCACCGTCGTCCCCATATCGTTCACCTTCTTCAAGATCTGAACGATATCATAAGTATTCATTGGATCGAGATTTCCTGTTGGCTCATCAGCGACAAGCACATCAGGTTGAGAGACAAGTGCGCGGGCAATCGCAACACGCTGACGCTCTCCACCCGAAAGCTCATGCGGGAAATGGAGCGCTTTTGCTGCAAGGTCGACAAGCTCCAAGACCTGCGGCACATCAGCATGGATTTCATTATCGGTACGCCCAGCGGCTTCGAGCGCAAAAGCAACATTTTCATATGCAGTCTTATTCGGAAGCAACTTGAAGTCCTGAAATATTGTTCCAATCTTGCGACGAAACTCCGGCATCTTCCGTGAAGCAATATGATGTACGTTTTGCTTGCCATAAAGCACAGCACCACTGGTCGGCCTCTCTTCTGCAAGAAGCAGCTTAATAAGGGTCGTTTTGCCTGCTCCTGAATGCCCCACTATTGAGACAAACTCACCCTCGGTAATACCGAGAGAGACATCAGAAACAACAATATTATTACCATAGCGCTTCGTAACGTTATCAAAGTAGATCATAGACAGTAAGACTAGTATAACATGCACTGAGCCTCAAATAAACCCCGATTCTCATAGCACAACATGGCACTATGCTATAATTTATTCATGAAACCGAAGCTGCAGCGCGCATATGATGAGGATCATAACTTCAAAGAGAAACTGTCTTTCAGTGCGCTTGTTGTAAAATACGCACGCGAAGTACCGCCTGGGAGAGTAACAACTTATGGAGCACTTTCGCGCGCTGCAGGAGGAGGAAGCATGGGTGCGCGCAGTATCACCAGCGTACTAGCAAAAGCATGGAACAATGGTGTGCACGATATCCCCTTCCATCGTATCGTCTACTCGGATGGGCGCATATGGATGGACCCGCAATACGAAGCTGAACGCACAAAGCGATACAAGCAGGAGAAAATTGAAATTGTTAATGGGAAAATTAAAGACTTTCAAGAAAAACTTTATGACTTTAATTAAAAATGCACCTTTGGTGCATTTTTACATATCATCATCAATCTCCATACGTCCCGCCCCGCTCGCCAAGTCACGTTCTGCCTCAATGAAATCTGCGATATTCCCTCGTTCGAGTACCCCATCGACATCACTCGTTTCAATACCCGTACGATGATCTTTAACCATCTTATAGGGATGCAGCACATAGGAGCGAATCTGATTTCCCCACTCCACCTTCGTGCTCTTCGAGATCATGAGCTCCTCTTTTTCTTTATCAGAAAGTTGCTCTTTTACATGATGCACCTTCGCTGCGAGCAAGAGTAGCGCACGCTCTTTATTCTGCGCCTGGCTGCGCTCTGCAGATACGTGTACGGCAATACCCGTTGGCTTATGAATTGCACGGACCGCAGTCTCTCGCTTATTCACATTCTGTCCACCCGCGCCTCCTGACTTTGCAAACTCCAACTCGACTTCGCTTTCTGGGAGCGCCTCGAGATCTGCCTTCTTCAATTCAGGAATCACCTCCACCATTGAGAATGAAGTATGTCGCTTTGCATTTGCATTAAATGGAGATATGCGCACAAGTCGGTGCACACCACTTTCATTTTTGAGGTCTCGGTATGATCCCTTCCCTGTTATCTCTACTGTAACGTTACGGTAACCGTCATGATCATTTGCATTTTCGTGAAGTATAGAAAAACCAAAACCACGCTGCTCACAGTATTTCATATACATGCGCAAAAGCATCCCTGAAAAATCCTCTGAATCATCACCACCTGCACCAGAGAATATCGTCAGTACCGCGTTGGCACCATCATATTTACTTTTCCCCTCTGCGATAGCCTGCAGATCCTGCATTTCCTTAATGAGCTGCTGCGCCTGATGCTTGTCCTGCCAAAAATCAGGCTCGTTCATCGCCTGTTCAATTTCTTGCAATCGTGCTGCTTCTTGCTCATTCAGTGCCATACGTTCAGTATAAACAAAGAAAAGACCGCCCACAAGGGGCGGTCATAAACATCATTTTTCTTTGATTCCCAATGGTCCATTAGGAATAAATACTTTCTTCCATACATCGGGGTCTCAGTATTCCCCCTCATGCGCTTTTGCACCACCTTACTCTTACGGCTCTTCTCGGAATGATAACTTTCCGGAAGCAGTACGTTTGGCAGTTTCATGATCGCGCGGTCAATAAGTGGCAATTTCTTACCGTTCAAGCGTTCGATCTCTGCGATCATACGCTCGGCAGCGCGTGGTCCGCCATTATATGCCGCTGTCGGAAGGATACCTCCAAGGACCGGATCTTGAACGAAGAGTTCAATACCCTTCTTAGATCTCGCGAGCTCGAGGTCGAGCAAGCAGAGTGCCGCCTTGATGATGTTGTGCATATTCCGTGTACCATCTTCGAAACTCTTTACGAGCTCCGCCTCACGGTATGCACGCACCACTGAAGCATAAGTGCCGTTGTTATTTTTATTCGTGAATTGTAGTGCGCCCACTGCGTTCGCAGTAGAGACACTCCACATGAATGCCTCTTCACGATTGATGCCGTACTCAGCAAGAATACGCTTGAGACTCCCCTTTTGGTCCTCCAGGAAAAAGAGTGGATCCCACTGCTCGCTCACCATGAGCGACAATGGAATTTCATCAGGGAACACATCTCCAAGCAACTTCCCAGGGAATGCATGTGAATGCACGCCGAGCGCCTTCAGCTCTTCTTGGGCCTTACGAATTTTACGTCGCAAGAATCGTTCACCTTCTTTGACAAACGCTTCAGAAAAGAGCTCATCATTCCCGGGTGTGTAATACAGAAACTGTGCCTTCGCGGTTGCTCGTGCATAATTCGTTTCTTTCTTGCCCGGGATGCGTGGATAGACCATACGGTATACCGTAAGCAGGTCCGAGAGTTCTTTGCCCCCACTGCGCGAGTAGTGGAGGCGGACAGTAAGTCTCGTTGGTCCCGCACCAGCAACATGTTCCACACTGTAGCCCGGAGTAATTGCGCGAACGGGAATCTTGCATGCATTGCGTTCTGCAATCGTGTGCGCTTTGCGCAGGTCCCGGAAATAGCTTTCGGGAATAGGATTGGGCACTGCAACATGCACCATGTGCCACGAACCATTCACGGAGTCGAAGGCAGCGAGGACCACGGGCCGCTCAACAAGAAGCTCGGCCTTACCCGACATTTTCTTTTCGAACTTAATGACCTCCTTCGCACAGAGCGCATCCGCATACTTGATGCGTGCATAATGCTCTGCAAGCGGTCCCGTCTTATCAGGGGCGATCACCAGTGACTGTGCGGGAAGAAATCTTCCCGGCGGAGAACGCTTCTCTTTCGGCTTCGCTGCGAAGAGAAAGCTGTGCATAAGCACAAAGAGCAAGATGATGTAGCGCATGGCTACTCCTTTAAATTGTATCTATTTTCAATATACCGCGAATACAAAAAACGGCAACGAACTGCCGTTTTTATCATTAGTATGCTTTTTGCAAATAGACGGTGATCGTACGGCGTTTATATGCATGGCCATCCTTAATGTGCTTGTGCGAACGATCCACCTTCTGAATGATGAAATCGGGCTCAAAGAATTCATAGATACCCGCCTCGCTGTAGACGAACTCGGGCACGCCCATGCGTGGATGGATATAGGTTCCCTCCTCCGCACCCGGTGCATCGCGCAGGAGTCGGGTCACGTGCTGGTCGTCATCAGCAAGAAAGGTCTTGAAGAAGTACCAACCACCGGGCTTGAGTACGCGAAGGACTTCCGCCTTGAGCTGTGCGCGCTCTGCCTTGTTCAAGAAGTGTGAGGTCATCATATCAAGCACAATCGTCTGACTCGCATCAGGAATCTTGTCGAACTTCCCCACGATTGAGCGTGCCTCATATTCGAGTGGAAGATCACCAGAATTCTTTCGCGCGAGCTTCACTGCTTCATCTGAAATATCATAGCCCGTTCCACGCATACCATACCTACCGAGCAAAATGAGATTGCGTCCATTTCCACAACCGAGATCAAGCGCACGGCAAGTTACATTGAGCGAGCGCCTTCCTTCCTGGCGCTCCAAAAACCGAATGAACTTCTCAAGGTCCTCCGATGGCTCATCCGAGAGCGCGAGGTGCTCTGCGGTCTTATATTCCTTATTCCAAAACGCCTGATGTTTACTCATGGGGCCATCATACTATAAAATTAAGAAAAACAAAGCCCTAGCTTTGTTTTTCAAAAAACTCACAGAGAGCTAAAGCAACTCTTTTGCAAGCAAGACGGAACGAATTGCATAGCTTGTCTCTGGAGAGCTTGCAGGCACAAGCACCGCATCAATACCAAATTCATCTGCTTTCTGAATATTCACCTCGCGATCATCAAAAAAGATGCAATCCTGACTTGGTACGCCGAGTGCCTTGGTAATGGACTCAAACATATGAAAACCATCCATCTTGAGCTCACCAACATTATAGGAGACGATAATATGCTCCGCACCAATAAGATCTTCGAGATGAAGTTTCTTTGTGATACGTGCATATAAGAAGCTCGACATATCAGAGCAGATACCCACCTTTGTCCCCTTCTTCTTGAGCGCGTGGATGATATGAATAATGTCTTCTTGATTGAGCGGATGAATAAAATCATCCGTCATCTCAATGAGATCATTGGGCGTAATATCAGCGGGGAAATATTGAGCAAATTCAGCGATGATGCGAGACCAGCACGCATGTTCCGCTTCTTGCCAAGTGCCTGTCCTTTCAAGAGAGGTTTTTGCATATTCTACATTTATCGCATTTGCAAAATCACTAAAGCGCTCAATAGGGAGATTATATTTTTCAGCAATTCCACCAGGGCCGAAACAGAGGGGTTCCCAGATGTCGCGTACGAGGACACCACCGATGTCGAAAATAATTGAAGGCATGGAGGTAGTATAGCAGAAGAAAATCAATGCGAGTTGCGATGCAGAGGGAGCCGAAAAACCCTTTGGGTTTTTGACTCATTGAGTGCTGCGCACGCTGAATTAGATGTTTAGAGTACAAAGGGAAACGTAAAACCGTTCCGGCTTGAGTTTCATTGAGCGCAAGAGCGCACTGAATAAGATATATCTGATACTAGGGGGAGCCGAAAAACCGTTCCGGTTTTTGACTCTTGGAACGCTACGCGTGCAAAACCAGAGTCCGGGCCTTGGCACGGCTCACAAAGTAGTT
>DATEZQ010000011.1 GCA_035583355.1 Candidatus Paceibacterota bacterium
GCGACTTTTAATATGTGAGAGATCGCTTTGCGCATCGCTGCTCCGCAGCAATGAGCGGTGCTGCGCACCCGCTAGCGCAAAGCTGGCCGCCACAGCTTAGGTACGGCCCCGGTCTTTTTGCCGGGATCGCCGGCTTTTCGCTCTCGCGGTACCACTGTACCGCTTCGGGCTCCAAAGCCTGGCGCTGCAGGCAAAAATCCTCGGGGTATCATGGCGTGGCATGGGTAGGGCTTCAGGCTCCAGCGAGGCCACCGCCGACAAAAATACGCGCAGTGGAATGGGTTGGAGGCTATGGGCTCCAGAGCCTGGCGCTGCTCTTTTCCTTTATTTAGGAAAAGGGAAAGGGGTCGGGAAAACATATGTTTTCCCGTGAAGGAAGGCAGTGAGTCCTCGAGCGTCGGAAAGCCGTGGGTTTCCGAGGAGGCAAAATTCCTCGGGGTTTCATAGTGTGGGTGTGGTAGCAGGAATTTCTCCATTCCCTTATTCCCTTAACACCTTATTCCCTTGAATTTTCGCCTTTTACTCCATATATATAGAGCGGTATGGGTGTGCGGACGGCAAGTAGCGAGGAAAGATAATATTTGGTATAGTTCCAGTACCATGAATTTCCTAAAGAATCTCTTCCCGGATCCTGCAACAAAGGACCGTAAGAAGTTGGAACCAATAGTAGCCACGATTAACGCCCTCGAGGACTCTTTTGCGAGCCTCTCGGATGAGGGACTCCGCATGAAGACCCTTGAACTCCAGGGCCAGCTTTCCGCAGGGAAGACCACAAATGATATTCTCCCTGAGGCGTTCGCGCTTGCCCGTGAGGCAAGTAAGCGTACTCTTGGACTCCGCCAGTTTGATGTGCAGATGATCGGTGGCATCATTCTCAATAATGGTGGCATTCCCGAAATGCGCACAGGTGAAGGAAAAACACTCGTTGCAACTGCACCGGTCTATTTGAATGCACTCACAGGAAAGGGCGTCCATGTCGTGACCGTCAATGACTACCTCGCTCGTCGTGACGCTGTATGGATGGGTCAGGTGTATAACGCACTCGGTCTCTCTGTTGCAGTCATCAATCACGATTCTTCATATCTCTATGATCCCTCACATGTCGAGGAGGATAAGGAGCGTGATGAGGTAGGCTCATTCCGCGTCGTTTATGATTTCTTGCGTCCCTGCTCTCGCTCTGAGGCATATGGTGCAGACATTACCTATGGAACGAACAGTGAGTTCGGTTTTGATTATCTTCGAGATAATATTAGTTATGATGCGCGTGAGCTGAGGCAGCGCGGACACCATTTTGCTATCGTTGACGAGGTGGACTCCATTCTTATCGATGAGGCACGTACCCCACTTATCATTTCTGCTCCTGCGCAGGAGTCGGATGAGTTTTATGGCCAGTTCGCTGCAATCGCGGCGCAACTTGAACCTGAGACGCACTACACGATTGACGAGAAAAATAAGGCTATTCAGCTAACTGATGAGGGTATTACTCGTGCTGAGGAGCTTTTAGGTGTTGAAAATATCTATACTGAGCGCGGTATTAAGCATGTGCATCACCTTGAGACTGCTGTGCGTGCAAAGGCACTCTTCCTAAATAATCGCGAGTATGTGGTGAAGAATGGAGAGGTTATTATTGTGGATGAGTTCACGGGGCGTATGCAGCCAGGGCGTCGTTGGTCAGAAGGTCTTCATCAGGCGATTGAGGCGAAGGAACACGTTTCAGTGCAGCGCGAGAGTCGCACAATGGCCTCGATCACCTACCAGAACTACTTCAAGCTTTACGATAAGCTTTCAGGTATGACCGGAACGGCCGAGACGAGCGCGGAGGAATTTGAGAAGATCTATAATCTTCGTGTGATTCCTGTTCCTCCAAATAAGCCATCAGGTCGCGTTGACTTGAATGACCATATCTTCCAGACAGAGAAGGGAAAGTTCATGGCAATCGCACGAAGAGTGAAAGAGCTCCATGAGAAGGGCCAACCAGTTTTGATCGGTACCGTGTCTGTCGAGAAGAATGAAGAACTTTCGGCATTCCTCGAAAAGGAGGGGGTTCCTCATACAGTGCTGAATGCGAAGAATCACGAGCATGAAGGAGAGATTGTTGCACAGGCGGGACGTAAGGGTGCGGTAACTATTGCAACCAATATGGCCGGTCGTGGTGTTGATATCAAACTTGGAGGAAATCCATCCACAAATGAGCAGTATGAGGAAATCATCAGCCTTGGTGGTCTTGCGGTGATTGGCACGGAGCGTCATGATGCACGCCGAATCGACAATCAGCTCCGTGGTCGCTCTGGTCGTCAGGGGGACCCTGGCCTCACACAGTTCTTCGTTTCCCTCGAGGATTCGCTTATGCGCATCTTCGCTACGGACACCATTAAGGGTATGCTCGGGCGCTTTGGGGTCCCTGAGGATGAGCCGATAGCGACAAGCATGATCACGAAGGCGCTTGAGAATGCACAAAATAAGATCGAAGGTTTCAATTTCGATGCGCGTAAGCATGTTTTCCAGTATGACAATGTCATCAACGTGCAGCGACAGGCGATGTATGCTCGCAGGCATAAGTTGCTTACTGGCGAACTCCTTGAGGTCGAGAAGTACTTCATCGATCTTTGTGGAGAGGGGGGTGAAGCAGGCGAGCTCGCATTGCGTGCCGCAGAACAGCATATTGCTGCCACAAGTGCCGAGCAGTTCTATACGATGATCCGTCGCCTTACACTTCAGGTGAACGACATGCATTGGGTGGATCATCTTGAAATGATGGACTACTCACGTTCTTCGGTGAATCTTCGTGCGTATGGTCAGCGTGATCCGCTCGTGGAATATAAGCGCGAGGCATTACGCATGTATCGTGATATGGAAGCAGCAATCGCCGGGCAGATCCTCGAGATTGTCCCACGTCTTATCATAGATAATGAAACTGATGAACAGCGTAAGGCACGCGAGCAAAAGGCTGCAGCGCAGCGCGCTGCTATTGAAAAGCAGATGGCGGCAGCAAGTGCTCCTACCGCTGGAGAGTCAGGCCCCGCTCACGTGATAAAGAAGAAAGAGCAGGGAAGGAATGATCCTTGTGCCTGTGGTAGCGGAAAGAAATACAAGAATTGCCACGGGAAATAATTCATTTTCCTAGGCTGACATAAAGAAGCTGTCTGTCTATAAAAGCACCCTTTCCGGGGTGCTTTTATTAACATATAGAATATGGCTAGGAATATACATATTATTCCTACTTCTGTGGATTAGGGGGCGACGAAAACAAGGAAATATGCTAAGCTAATACTATGAAGCGAATCCTCGCGGTTATTTTTTTCACCGTCTTCATCGACCTACTTGGCGTCGGGATGATCGTTCCGGTGCTTCCGCAACTCTTAGGTAATCCTGACTCGCCACTTTATCTATTGAGCAAGTCTGGCGATAGCGTGAAGCTCGGGCTTATTCTTCACGGAATCCTCTTTTCTCTTTATGCAATAGGGCAATTCATTGCATCGCCACTTTTAGGTCAGCTCTCTGACCGCATCGGTCGCAGACGTGTACTCGCAGGCGCGATGTTCCTTACTGCGGTTTCGCAGGCGGGGTTTGCGTATGCAATTGGAGCACTTTCTCTTGTATTGCTCTTCCTTACGCGTTTCATTGGCGGTCTTGCATCGGGTAATATACCTGTTGCACAGGCGGTGATTACTGATGCTGTTCCTGAAGAGAAGCGTAGTTCTGCAATGGGTATTATAGGGGCAGCATTCGGACTCGGACTTATCATTGGTCCATATATTGGAGGTAAGCTTATCGCTTTTGGGCCTTCAGTACCATTTTGGGTTGCAGCCGCACTTGCTTTTGTGAATGGGATATTCATACTTGCGGCACTCAAGGAGACACATGTGGTGACGGTGCCAAAAAGCGAGCTTTCTCCACTTGTGATAGGGTTGCGTTCAGCATTCATCGAAGTGCGTAAGGCGTTTACTCATTCGAGTCTCCGCGCGGTATATATCGTGTACTTTCTTATGCAGCTTGGCTTTGCGATGTTTATGTCGTTCGCGACAGTGCATTTCTCAAACAAGTTTCACTTTTCTGCAGAGGCGCTTGGTATATATTTCGCATTTACGGGATTATGTGCGGTGGTCGCGCAGGTCATCGTTGTGCGTTATGTTGCGAGGCATCATACAGAACATTCCGTGCTTGCTCCAGGGCTTGCACTGAATGCGTTGGGGCTACTTGGAATAGCGATTGTCAGTCATGTCACTATTCTCTATGTTGCGACATTTGTGCTCGCTATAGGTTATGGGCTTGTACATGCCAATACGCCTGCGCTACTCTCTCTTCGGGTAGAAAAAGCTGAGCGTGGTGTGGTGCTTGGGTATCTCGGTAGTGTGCAGGCACTCGGGCTTGCAATTCCGCCACTCTTTGCAGGTTTCATTGCGGCATCGTTCAGTGCACAGTCGGTATTGCTGACTGCCGCGGCGATTGTCGCTTGGGCATCGTATTATTTCCATCATTCCAATAAAGCACAGGCCTAATGCCTGTGCTTTTTGCTGAGATTGGGGTAAAATACGCTTATGCAAAAGCCAACAATTACCTCACTGATTTTCTTCTGGGTTATTTTCGCAGTTACAGGTGTGTTCGCATATTTGATTTTCGCACCTTATCTTACGTCGTTATTCCTCGGACTGGTGTTCGCCATTGTGCTTGCACCAGTGCATACTTGGCTTTCAAAAAAGTATGAAGGGAAGACAACATTCGCTGCACTGACAACAACACTTATCGCGGTATTTGCGATTATTATTCCTATGCTTGTTATTGGTTCACTCATGACGCAGGAGGTTGTGAGTGCATATAACTTATTGACGCAGAGTGGGGGAGGCGCGCTCGTCAATGCAACTGAGCGAGTAAATACATTCTTCCAGCACGTTTTGCCTGCAGCAAATATTCACGTGGACTTGCCTTCTATTGTCGGAAGTTTCTTACAATATATCGGCAGCAATTTGAACGCATTTTTCTTGAGTATCGTTGGTGTGCTTTTCAGCGCAATGCTCATGTTGTTTGCATTGTATTTCTTCTTGCGCGATGGAGATAAGTTGAAGCATTTTCTTATGGAATGGTCTCCGCTTCCAGAACGTTATGACGAAAATATTCTCGATCGGCTTGCATCCGCAGTGAGCGCGGTGGTGAAGGGTTCTCTTGTTTCGGCAATCGCACAGGGAACAGGAGTCGGTATCGGATTTGCGCTCTTCGGGATTCAGGGCGCACTCCTTTGGGGTGTTGTTGCAGTTTTTGCTGCACTCATCCCTGTTGTTGGCACGGCATTGGTCACTGTCCCCGCAGCGCTCCTCTTTTTGTTCAATGGTGCATTGTTGAAAGGGATACTCCTGCTTCTCTATAGTGTGATTCTTGTAGGAAATATCGATACATTCATTAGGCCTTATTTGATGGGCAAAAATCTTGATATTCATCCACTTATTATTTTGCTTTCAGTGCTCGGAGGACTTTCGGTTTTTGGTCCTATTGGTTTCATTGCAGGTCCGGTTGTTATTGCGCTCTTCTTCGTTTTGCTTGAACTCTATCCTCAGCTCATGCGGGGAAAAGTCGAAGAAGGCGCTCCAAAGCAGTAACACAAAAGCCCCACTCGGGGCTTTTCTTGAGCTGTGTATAACTTGTGGAAAACTTTTCGCTTTCTACTATTGCATGCTCTTTGCTGGGGTCTATAATACAACTGTAGGACAAAACCTACCCGGATAAAACTCGTTCAGAGAAATCCCAAAAGGAAATCTCAAAAATCACAATGTACGAGCATTGCTGAAATAAAAAATTACGATGGCCATCGTAATTTTTTATTTCTTGGGCGTTTTTGCGCGACGAAGAAAACAGCGGGCTCTTGCCACACTGTTTTCTTCTGAGCACTGCTGCGCAGCTGCTTGTGCAAAAACTCTGTATATTAGCGGCGTATATTTGCTGATTCCGCCTCACGGTGTGAGTACGGCACTACGTGCCCAGATGAGGTTCTGTTGCGTCCTGTTCTTGAGAGGGCAGCAAACTTACATTGCCTCCGAGAGGTCATGCTTTGCATGACAACAATCCAGTCCTTTTGGTTGTATATCCTCATGACTCATGACTTCTACTCATGACTGTATTTTGGGCTTGATTTTATCCTATAATCTGCTATAGTTCGTCCATTAACAAAATAACTTTTGGATCATGATAACGATTGACGCAACATTGCGTGACGTGAAAGTAAATCCTAAGCACATCCGCGCAGAAGGCAATATGCCAGCGGTGTTCTATGGAAAGGGTGTCGAAACGACAGCCATCACTACTCCGCTCATCGCATTTACTAAGGCATATCGCGAGGCTGGTGAGTCTACGATTGTAACGCTTAAGGTGGGTGACAAGAAGTACTCTGTACTTATTCACGCACTCGACGTACATCCTGTAACCGGTGTTCCAATGCACGCAGACTTCCTTGTTGTTCCTATGGACAAGGTGCTCGAAGTTGCAGTACCGCTTGTATTCGTCGGTGAAATGCCAGCTGCAAAGCTCGGTGCAACACTGCTCAAGGTGCTTCACGAGGTGAACATTTCTGCGCTTCCTGCAGATCTTCCACACGATATCAAGGTTGATGTATCTTCATTGGTTGAAGTACATTCACACATCACGATTGGTGACCTCGCACTTCCAAAGGGCGTGAAGGTACTCGATGATGCCAGTGAGATCGTCGCTTCTGCAGCAGAGGCGATGGAAGAGGAGGTAGAGCCAGTTGTAGCTGTTGATATGGCTGCAGTTGAGGTTGAGAAGAAGGGAAAGAAGGAAGAGGCAGCACCAGCTGCATAATTCACAAAAAACGAGCAACAGCTCGTTTTTTTGTTTTTATGTGGTGTGATATCAATTTGCGTCATAAAAACATGGTAAAATGGTTATATAGATATGTTGCAGTGGCGCTTGGGGAAAACATTGTTTTATGCTGCCGGGCTCGTCTTGGTTTTCGGGCTCTTTTTTGTCATGCATGCACGCACCGTAGAGGCGGTCTCTTGTAATGCAGATGTCGGAACTGACCGTAACCTTCTTATGGAACAAATGAAGGCATGTGATGAAGAGGTTGCACAGCTTAATTCTACGATTGGTGAACTTTCCAAGAAGGGAAAGAGCTATAACAATGAAATTGCCTTACTGAAGGCACGTATCACAAAGGCGCAGTCGAATATCAAGGCGAAAAATGTGCAGATCTCACGACTTGCTGAAGATATCCAAGAGAAGAACCATGAGGTGAATCAGCTTTCCGATAAGCTTGAACGTGAGCGTCAGTCGCTTGCACAGCTGGTGCGCCTGACCTCAGAATACGATAATGCGAGTTTGATGGAGCAACTGCTCTCGGGTGATAGTATCTCAAATTTCTTCCTTGATGTTGATCAATTTGTTTCCTTGCAACAAGCATTGGGAAATTCGACCCAGACAATTAAACACATTCGTAAAGATACCGAAGAGGCAAAACAGCTCCTTGAGACGAAAAAGGATCAAGAGCTTGATGCTCGCGCAGAACTTGAGCGCGCAAGAGTAGAACATGAAGCGAACCAGAAGACGCAGCAGCAGCTTCTTTCGATAACAAAGAACCAGGAGGCGGGATACCAGAAGGTACTTGCTGATCGCAAGAAAAAGATTGCTGCGATTCGCGAAGCGCTGTTCAAACTCCAAGATGATACAAAGATCTCATTCGGACAAGCGTATGACTATGCACTTGAAGCAGAGAAGGATGTAGGTATTCGACCTGCATTTCTCCTTGCCATCTTCTCTCAGGAGACAAGCTTCGGTAAGTTTGTCGGTGGATGTGTGCTCACTGATGACAATGGGAATGGAAAGAAGATTAGTTCGGGAAGCGCGGTTTCGAAGTTGATGGCAACTCGTGATATTGCACCTTTCAAGACTATTACCGCAGCGCTCGCGAAGGATCCATATAGTACCCCCGTATCCTGCCCACAATCATATGGTTATGGCGGAGCTATGGGCTCTGCGCAGTTTATTCCCTCGACGTGGATAGGATTTGTAAAGCGCGTGCAGCCACTGGTGGGCTCGTATCCAAATCCTTGGAATCCTCGTCATGCATTCGTGACGGCAGCAATGTATTTGACTGATCTTGGTGCAGCAGCACGAACCGCAAGTGCGGAGCGCAATGCTGCATGTAGGTATTATTCTGGTGCAGCGTGTGGTAAGCGACCAGGGTCAAGTGCATACGGAGATTCTGTGCTCGCGAAAGCAGCAAATATACAGAAGACCATGATTGACCCGATGAATCAATAAAAACTTCCCCATTGGGGAAGTTTTTATTGATTCATCGGTTCTCACTGCGTAAGTACAGCCGCTGTCTTTTTCGCGGAGAAGGCCTCAGGTTTCGCCCTCAATGTACCATTGTACATCGTCGGGCTCCAACCAGGCCTTCGCCACGAAAAATCCGAGCGGTTTCATATATCTGGGGTAAGTGGCTCCGAATTATTACTCATGACTAATGACCCATGACTCATGACTTTGATGTGGGGAGGAGAGGGATGAGTACAGAAGCGATGCGGTCGGTGATGATTGTATAGCCGGCGTCGTTGGGGTGGATACCATCATCACTCATGAGTTTAGCGTTCCCGAATATACCATTGAGAATATCGGGGTCAAAGGCCGTACCCATTTCCTTTGCAAGTGATTTAAATGGTGATCGGTATTTATCGCCAATGATTCCACCTTGTACTCCAACGAGAAGAATCACGGCACCATCAGATTGAAAATCTTTGATGATAGTTTTGAGGTTACGAAATGTCTCGTCGACAGACACTCGGCGGAGTGCGTCATTTCCTCCGAGAAAGAGAATGACGATATCGGGTTTTTCAGCGCGTGCATCATTGATGCGGCTAAGTGCAAGAGCGGTTGTATCTCCAGAAATGCCCTTATTGATGATTGGAAGTTTTATTCTCTCGCTGAGCATACGCACATAGCCACCTGTATCACTACCGACACCTTGGGTAAGTGAGTCTCCGAAGGCGAGTATTTTATTGCCACGTGCGGGTGCGTTGCGTATGGAAATTGTTTTTGGATACAGTGCGTAAGTGACACCAGAAAAGACTAGGAGTGCAATGATAATGATAATAAAACGATTTTGCATACATATAGTGTAGCATAGGATAGTATTGGTGACTTCCATGGTTTGCTGCTTTGTGCTATCTTTGCGTTATGAATAGCGGCGCAGGAAAAAAAGTATTTGTTGGCATGTCTGGAGGAGTGGATTCTTCTGTCGTGGCGGCAATGCTTAAAGACGATGGGTATGACGTCACTGGTGTGTTCATTAAAGTCTGGGACGCGCCTTGGCTTCCTTGTGATTGGCGCGCAGAGCGACGTAGTGCAATGCATGTGGCAGCACAATTGCGTATACCATTTCGCACGCTTGATCTAGAAGCAGAATACAAGAAAGGGGTTGTGGATTACATGATTGCAGAATATGCAGCGGGGCGCATTCCAAATCCGGATGTATTTTGTAACAAAGTGGTGAAGTTTGGCGGCTTCTTCGACTATGCACGGAGCCAAGGCGCAGATTTCGTTGCAACGGGGCATTATGCGCGCACTGAAACAAGGAATGGTGTGGCGCGCCTCTTGACTGCTCACGATGAAGGGAAAGAGCAAAGTTATTTTCTTTGGAATGTTAGTGGCAATGCACTTGCACATACGTTGTTCCCAATAGGTGCTTTGCCTAAAGTGGAAGTGCGTAAGCTTGCAGAAAAGTATGCGCTTCCAAATGCGACGAAGAAGGATAGTCAAGGGATTTGTTTTCTTGGCCCAATATCAATCGTTGAGTTTTTGAAGCATTATGTAGACACACGTAAGGGTGCAGTGTTGAATGAGGAAGGCAAGACTATTGGTGAACATGAAGGCGCATTGCTCTATACAATAGGTCAACGTCATGGATTCCTTGTTCATGAAAAGACCGCTTCGAGCCAAGCATTTTATGTGGTGCGCAAGGATATGGAGAAAAATACGATTACGGTCGCGCCTCGCAAGGATGGCAAGACGAGCGCTGTTGCAGGGGGGTGCATACTCACTGACCTGAATTTTATCGCACCGAAGTCAGAGTGGGGGACGGGTGAGCTCGTTATTCGTTATCACGGTGAACGAATACCGCTCGCATCAATGGAGTTCACGGAGGAGGGGCTGCGTTGTCGATTCAGCCATCCTGTAACTGATGTTGCGCTTGGGCAATCAGGTGTGTATTACAAGGATGATGAATGTATGGGCGGTGGAGTTATTTGTGCTATTATTTAACACATTATGAATGAAGATAGAAAGTGGAATGTGATTGTCGGTGTGCTTGCAGCAGCACTTATTGTTGGCGGTGCATATATGATGATTCCTCGCACTGAGAAGGATAAAGTAGTTGCCGTAGCGGGTAAGGCTGCGGGCGAGGACTTGGCACCTGTTGAAGATGCAAAAGTGGAATCTGACGCTGCAAAGGTCATTAAGGTAAGTGAGAAGCCTTTAGTAAAACAGACTAATACAATAAAAATTATGGACCAAGATGGAGTAAAGGTAGAAATCATGAAGGAGGGAGCAGGTGATGGTGCGAAGAATGGACAGACTGTCGTTGTGCATTACACCGGTATGTTTACTGATGGAAAGGTCTTCGACTCGAGCGTGCCTCGTGGTCAGCCATTCCCAGTAAAGCTGGGTGCGGGTATGGTCATTGAGGGTTGGGAGAAGGGTCTCGTAGGGATGAAGGTTGGCGAGAAGCGCCGTCTTACGATTCCACCAGAGCTTGGATACGGCGCAGCGGGAGCAGGCGGTGTAATACCACCAAACTCCACCCTTGTGTTTGATGTCGAACTGCTCGAAATCAAATAGTAGAACACAAAAGCCACGATAAGTGGCTTTTGCTATACACTCCCGAAGCTGTGGTCTTATGCTATACTTTTGTATATGATGAAACAGCGCGGTTTTACATTAATTGAATTGCTTGTTGTGATTGCGGTGATTGCATTGTTGTCTTCTGTTGTGCTCGCAACACTGACCACCGCACGAACGAAGTCTCGTGATGCACAGCGAATTGTGAACGCAAACCAGATCGTCAAAGCACTCGAACTTAACGCTTCGGGCGGGGGAGCGCTGATGGTTAATGATGCGGGGATCTCATCGTCTACAAATCCAGGGGCGGGTTTTGTTGCAAAAACCTCCAGTGACGATGCGAGCTATCTTTCAAAGTCCATCGTGGCGTCGTTGAAAGAAAAGGGCGTTTATTCAAGTGATAAGTTGTCTGATCCTGTGTATGGGAAGGATAATTATTATCTTGCATACTGCCAGGATACAAATATTTATACGGTTTTTTTGAAACTGGAACGCCCAGAAAATCAAATCGCATCAACAACACTTGGGATGATGTGTGGCGGAGGTATTGCAAATTCGCTTGGGATGAATGGCGCAATCGCTGGAGGTGGTGGGGTTGCCGCTGCTCAGTCGTCATATGCATCGACTGATGGTTGTACAAGTTGCTCAACAACAAATGCCTGGGAGGTTGCAGGAGGTGCGCTACCTACACCACTCTCATTTGGGCAATCTGCAGTAATCGGTGACTATATGTATCTCTTTGGGGGGTACAACGGTTCTGCATATTCAAACGCAATCTACCGAGCACCACTTGTAAATCCCTTAGCTTGGGTTGATACTGGCTCAACACTTCCGGGTCCTGTTGCTCACGCAAGTTCTGCCATCATTGGATCATATATTTATATCTTCGGTGGTTATAATGGAAGCGTGTATATAAATACAATTTACCGAGCACCGCTCTCGAATCCTACTGCTTGGGTAAATACGGGTGCGACACTCCCTACAATTCTTGGTTATTCACATCTCGCGATCGTTGGTACGAATGTCTATCTCTTTGGTGGATATGCAGGAATTCATGTGAATACTATATTTCGTGCGCCAGTTTCTGATCCTATAGCTTGGGTTAATACTGGATCGACGATGCCGCTCACCCTTGCACATGGCCAGATAAAGGTAATCGGAGGATATGTTTACATTTTTGGTGGGAACGACGGAGTAACAGTGAAGAATACGATCTATCGTGCATCAACGGCTTCACCGCTTGTATGGGGAAATACGGGCGCGACATTACCATCAAACCTTATGTATTCAACGATTGGAGTTGTTGGTGATTACGTCTATCTCTATAGTGGAAGTGCAAACGCTACTGCTTACTTGAATGCGGTATATAGGGCGCCTATAAGCGATCCACTCGCTTGGTCAAGTCTTGGTGCCGTGCTGCCAACTGCTTACGGTGGCAGTAATTTTGCTATCATAAATGGCTATGCATACCTTATAGGCGGGTATAACGGATCAGCTCACCTCGGTGCAATCTATCGCGCCCCAGTGACCTATCCATAGAGCTTCTTGAGTAAAAATGCGGACCTAGTCCGCATTTTTATATTATCTAAAGTCGCATAATCAGTGTGTTACAATGTTATATATATGATTCCGATATTCATTACAAAGCAGAACGGCACTCGTGAGCCTTGGGACCCGAAGAAGGTGGAACGATCATTGCGTGCGGCAAAGGCAGATGAGCAGGTGATTGTTGAAGTTATGAAGCGACTTGATACTGAGGTGCGCGAGGGGATGACTACAAGAGAGATCTATCGTTTAGCATTCACTATGCTGCGCAAGATCCATCGTCCAACTGCTGCACAATATAGTCTGAAGAATGCAATCATGGACTTAGGGCCCTCAGGTTTTCCGTTCGAGCGTTTCTTTTCTGAAATATTGCGATCAGAAGGTTACCATACGCAGGTCGGAGTCATCGTAAAGGGAGCGTGTGTCGAGCATGAAGTTGATGTTATTGCAGAGCGTGATGGAGAGCGTTTTCTTGTCGAAGCAAAATATCATAATGCACAGAATACAAAGTCTGATGTAAAAGTCGCACTCTATGTACAGGCGCGCTTTGAAGATATTCAAAAGCAGCTCGGTGAGTCTGCGGCGGGACTCGGGTATTATAACCAAATGTGGCTTGTCACGAACACGAGTTTCACTGCACAGGCGATCCAATATGGATCATGTATCGGTTTGCGCATGACCGGATGGAATTTCCCCGCAGGAGATACGCTTCAGGATATGATACAGCGCACGCAGACGCATCCGATCACCAGTCTTACGACACTCACGCGCGCACAAAAGAATTCACTGATAAATGACGGTTATGTGCTCTGTCGCGATATTCTCGACCACCCAGACCTTTTAGAGAAGATGGGTGTAGTAAAGGGGAGACTCAAGGCGGTCCGCGATGAAGCCATGCAACTTTGCGGGAGAGTATCTCAAGCAGCGTAGCAAAAAAACGAAATACGGGAGTATTTCGTTTTTGTATTCATGCTATAATTTTATCATGATTCCAATAACTGATACCGATCTTATTTTACGTCTTTCGACCGCAGTGCTTTGCGGTCTACTCGTGGGCGTGGAGCGCTCTCGTGTAGGGAAGCGTGCGGGTATGCGTACCTATGGCTTGGTTGCTCTTGGTGCAGCATTATTCGTTGTGATCTCGCTCGCAGTTTCTGCGCAGTATGCTACTACATTCACCTTCGACCCCTTGCGCGTCGCTTCGCAGATTGTCGTTGGTATCGGTTTCCTTGGTGCGGGTGTTATCTTTGTCGAACGACAAGTGCTCACTGGACTGACAACGGCTGCGGGAATGTGGGTCGTCGCTGCAATCGGTGCGGCATCAGGATTTGGTTTGTATGTTATTGCTGCATACGTGACATTTCTTACATTGTTCATCTTTGAGGGGCTATGGTATATTGAAAATAGATTTGTACGTAAGGCTAAGTCATCTGATAAGTCAGATTAGGAGGGAACATCATGAACTCAGAACAACGCATCACAAAGGCAGTCATTGCCGCTGCGGGTATCGGTTCGCGCATGCTCCCTGCCACTAAAGCAATTCCGAAGGAGATGCTCACGATCGTTGATCGTCCCGTGATCCAACTCATTGTTGAAGAGCTTGTTGCTGCAGGTATCACCGATATTCTGTTTGTGACCAGTCCAGGAAAGAATGCCATCAAGGAGCACTTCGATCCCGCTCTCGAGCTCGAGGAATCGCTTGCGCAGTCGGGAAAGCATTCCCTGCGTGATGCGCTCCACGAGCTCTCCGCACTAGCTAATTTTTCATACATGTTGCAAAGCGGGCCATATGGTAATGGCACGCCAGTGCTCTGTGCGGAATCTTTTGTCGCGGGTGAACCATTCATCTATGTATGGCCTGACGATCTCGTGCTTTCGAAGACGCCATTCACGAAGCAGTTGATCAGTCGTTACCAGAAGACGGGTTGCCCGGTTATTGGTGTTGATGAGGTCCCTTACGAGGAAGTACATCGATATGGAGTCGTTGATCTTGATCCGCACACGGGTTCTATTCGTCGGGTGGTGGAGAAGCCTGCACGTGAAGATGCGCCGTCGAATCTTGTCCAATTTGGCAGGATGGTACTGACACGGGATATCATTGATATCCTCAAGGAAACTGCGCTGGGGAAGGGGAATGAGTTATGGCTCACCGACGCCATTGCGGCACATGTAGCTCGTGGGAATGTATTCCTTGCGGAACGTATTCCCGATGGCAAGTGGCTTACCACGGGTGATCCATTGAATAATCTCAAGGCTCTGGTTGAGCATGCACTTGTGGCCCCTGAGGTGTCGGAGAGTTTCAGGGCATACCTTCGTGATAGGCTTCAACGCGATTAATTGTGGGACATCTTAATACTGCTTCTTTTCTTAGCGCTTTGCGTGGAGAGAGGAGTAGTATTTTTTATATTTATCCTTGAATTGATTGCGATGCGTATGAGTGGAGCATACCGAAGGTACGTAAGGGTGTATGGGATTGTAAAAAGTATATATCTAGAGCCAGATATTTAAGTTAGTCAGAAATTTAATGTGGATAAAGTTATATACATAAATGAAAGTGGTGCTATAATTACATATGAAGTATAGTTGTAATATGTCACGTATCTTATTAAAACTCTCGGGTGAGGCACTTTCAGGTAAAAGTGAGGGTACCCTCTATGATCAGTCTGTTTTGCAAGATATGGTAGCGGCGGTGCGTTCATTATGTGCAGCGCATAATGAAGTCATGATTGTGCTCGGTGGGGGAAACCTTTTCCGTGGCGCTACACTTTCGTCGCAGTTACAACTTGAGCGCTCGACTGCTGATTATATTGGAATGCTCGCGACGATTCAAAATGCACTTGTTGTGCGGGACTATTTTCTTGCGAATGGGATCGATGCGCGTGTCGCTTCTGCGATTGCAATGCCACAAGTGTGTGAGGCCTATATTCCAAAGCGTATTGCGCGACACATGGAGAAAGGGAGAGTTATTATCTTTGCGGCAGGACTTGGCGTGCCTTACTTTACGACAGATACGACTGCTGTACAGCGAGCACTTGAGCTTGCGGCTACAGAAGTAATATTTGTAAAGAACGGTATCGATGCATTGTATGATGCTGATCCGCGCTTGCATTCCGACGCAAAACGAATTGTAAAGATCAGCGCTACTGACGTTGTGCGAGAGGGTTTGCGTGCACTCGATCTTTCGGCGGTTGCGCTCGCACGCGATAATAAGTTAAGTCTTCGTGTTATAGGTATGAGCGACCTTTCTCGCGCGCTCGATACGACCATCGGTTCGATCATCACCCCTGAGTAATATGGCCAATAAGCGTCAAAACATTATAAACAATGCGAATGAGTCACCGTCTGCGCCAGAGGCTGATTTGCATACGCTTGACGCTTACTCTATGTCCGCGCATCTTCGTAATGGTGCAGTGGGCATACTTGCCACCGATACACTTTACGGGCTTGTTGGCTCGGCATTTTTCCCTGATGTAGTCGCGCGCATTTTTCAGCTCAAGAGGCGCAATATAAACAAACCGGTCATTGTACTTGTGTCCGATGTGGAGCAGATGAAATATTTCGGCATTGAATTAACCAGAGAAGTACTGCGTGCGCTACAGACATACTGGCCTGGTAGGTATTCTATCGTATTGCCTACAACGGAAAATGCTCGTTTCGACTATTTGACTCGAGGTACAGGTACGATTGCTTTTCGAATGCCCGATCGTGCGGATCTCTTTGAGCTTTTAGATCTTGCGGGTCCTATTGTTGCTCCATCTGCAAACATTGAAGGGAAACCCCCAGCCACAACTATCGAAGAGGCACGTGCATATTTTGGAGACGAAGTTGACTTCTATGCAGATGCAGGGAAGGTTGAGGGTAAAGCAAGTACAGTGATAACGTTTGAGGAAGGACAAGTAAAATATCTCCGCGACTGACCACAAGGGTATCATAAGGAACCGTTGTGGTTTTTATTGCTGGGTATATGTTTGTATGCTAAAAATAGAGTAGGGTAGGAGAGGAGGTTTCGATGGACGAGAAAGCGACCACCGAACAGATCATCAGAGAATTGGAAGCATATCGAGTGAAGCAGCGAGCCGAGGTTAAGGAGCTTCGCAATAAGTTACAAATGACTTATGTGGAATTGAGGGAAAAGAGATTCTCTGCTTCAATGCGGGCGTGCAGGAGACTTGATTCGCTTCTGCGAAAAGAAACACAGGTTGTTGAGGGTGCCTTGCTGCAGTTTGCTGAAAAAACAAAGGAGCAGTCCCTCACGTCCATCGGTCCGGTGACACTGGTAAAGCTTGTCGAGTTGGTTAAGGCAATCGATGATCATATTGCACTGCAGGGGAAAATTCCGGGCATCGTGAAGAAAGAGGGGCAGTACCAATTGCGCTTCCCCCGTGCATACGATATCCTTCTTGGGAATCGCGCCTTGCTTGAACACATGCTTAGAGTTGTTGAGCGAGACACTGTTGCTCATGCAACCATGGAACTTGTGACTAGGTTGCATGAAGTCAATATGATTGTGCCGCAGCTTCCACAGGGTAATCGGCGCAAAGAGCTCGCAGACTATAAGCTCGCATTTAAGAATATCGGTATCTTTATACGTTTCGTGAAGAAGACCCATAAAATATTTTGTACTATATATCCCGATGAGGGAATGTGAATCACAGGCGCTTCGGCGCCTGTTTTTGTTGCTTTTTCAAGCCTGCCCGCTATAATCATAGGATGTTAGATTCGAACACCATCCGAGCTCGTTTTTTGGACTTTTTCCGTGAACGAGGCCACGCTATTATTCCATCCGCATCGCTTGTCCCCGAGAATGACCCCTCAGTGCTTTTCAATACTGCAGGCATGCAGCCTTTAGTGCCATACCTTCTTGGTGAGCCGCACCCACAAGGGAAGCGTATCGCAGATAGTCAAAAGTGTGTACGTACAGTGGACATCGATGAGATCGGCGATAATACGCACGCGACATTTTTTGAAATGCTTGGAAACTGGTCACTCGGTGATTATTTCAAGACTGAGATGATTGGTTGGAGTTTTGAATTTCTCACGAGCAAGGAGAAGGGACTTGCACTTGATCCAAAGCGTCTTTATGTCACGGTCTTTGGTGGAAATAGCGATGCGCCTCGCGACGATGAGGCACGTGCGCTATGGCAGAAGTATTTCGAGGGAGCAGGAATAAACCCAGATGGGCATATCTTCTATATGACCACAACTCCAACGGGCAAGGAACCAAATTGGTGGAGTCCAGGAGATAATGGTCCGTGTGGTCCGGATTCTGAGATGTTCTACAACGTATCGGAGAAAGATCTTGGTGATATGACACTTGAGGAATTCATGGCCGCAGATGAGCGTCAGGACATCGTTGAGATTTGGAATGATGTGTTCATGGAGTATGAGAAGAAAGATGGAAAAGTGATCGGTAAACTCGCAAAGCAGAATGTCGATACTGGTTCAGGTCTTGAGCGTGTACTCATGGTCGTACAGGGGAAGAATAATATCTTCGCGACCGATGTATTCGTGCCGATCATGGAGTATACACGTACGATCTCAGCAGATGAGCGTAGCGCACGCATCATCGCAGATCATATGCGTACCGCAGTCTTTCTTATTGGGGATGGTGTGCGTCCGGGAAGCGCTGATCAGGGTTATGTGCTCCGTCGCCTCATTCGTCGCGCGGTACTCCGCGCAAGCGGAAAGAAGCTCGCGCGCGATGCTATCGTGCAGATTGTCGGTATCATCGCTGCGAAATATGCAGGCGTGTATGAGAATATTGCTGTACAACAGGATAAGATTATCAACATCATCGATGATGAAGCAGTGAAGTTCGAGCGTTCTGTAGAACAGGGTCTCAAGAAGTTCGAACGCCTTGCTCCGCAGGGAGCGATTTCAGGCAAAGAAGCTTTTGATCTCTATCAGTCCTATGGTTTTCCTGCGGAAATCACTCTTGAGCTTGCAGGAGAACGCAATATTAAGGTTGATATGGAAGGGTATCAGGTAGAGCTTGCCGCACATCAAACGAAGTCGCGCGAGGGTGCAGAGCAGAAGTTCAAGGGAGGACTTGCCGATCACGGTGAGATGTCGGTGAAATACCACACGGCAACGCACTTGCTCCATAAGGCACTCCATATGGTGCTTGGAGAGACCGCACTCCAGAAGGGCTCTAATATCACTGCAGAGCGTCTGCGTTTCGACTTTGCGCATCCACAGAAGATGACTCCTGAGGAAATCAAACGTACTGAAGATATCGTGAATGACATCATTGCGAAGGATCTTCCGGTGACCTATGAAGATCTTCCTAAGGAGGAAGCGGAAGCACGTGGTGCACGTGGTCTCTTTGGAGATAAGTATGGTGACATCGTTCGCGTCTATGAAATAGGTAAGGGTGATGCACGCTTTTCGATTGAGTTCTGTGGTGGTCCTCATGTGGAGCACACCGGAGTCTTGGGTCATTTCAAGATCATGAAGGAGGAGGCATCATCGAGTGGAATACGCCGCATCAAGGCGATACTTGAGTAAAACACAACATTTGTTGTGTTTTTCATTGCAAGGAAAAGCGCCCGACATGTTGTCGGGCGCGAATGATGCAATGTGTTAAAGCGCGGCGCGGATGCCAAGGCCAACGTTCACTTGGCGAGCGATAAGAAAATCGAGGTAGTCGAACTTCTCAGCGTAGCCATAGAGCGCGAAGCGTTTGGAGAGATTTATACCGAAGCGGAGACTTCCACCAAAATATTTCTTCGTCTTATCTCCACGCTCGGGATTTCCGAAGGTTGCGTTGAACTTCAGCGTGCCGAAGTATTTGTCCCCCTCGTAATCATACGAGAGCGTTGTGCTCGCTACTGGGGTGCGTCTGAACTCACGGAAGCACGCAATCTTGAACAAGTGTTCTCTGTGCTCGTGGTAGGCGAGTCCGAGTGTTCCGCCGAAGTTGTTCATCGGTTGGGTTCCAGAATACTCCAGGGTGGAGCGCTGCCCGGACACACCGATGAAGGGTGACCAGCTGCTGCTTTTGTCGTGATATTTGTACTGGAGGCGGATGCCCGCAGTGCCACCATCGACATAGGAATAGGTGCTTCCTGAGAAGCCATACTCTTTCACACAATTGAGTTCTACGTATTTCCGTAGCGATGACATGGTGTATATCGCATTGATATGCTCAAAGCCGAACGTGAAGGCACGCTGGGTTGACTGACCGTCAAGGCTACTCGGCGCACCGCGAAGATTCGTGGAGCCTGCCTGGAGACTGAGGTGAACTTTTGGTTCATTCGCAGTGAGTACGAATACGGAAATGAAGAATGCGATGACTGTGCGCATGTTGTTCTCCGGGGACAGTGTAGGGGGGAGTTAAGGAACAGATTACATAAGTGATACAGTGGAAATAGCGCCCTGTCAATCGTCCTATATAGCCTTTACTTGGGCCCTCTCTTGCCTTTTTGTGGTCATTATGTTAAAGTAGCCACACTATGAAGACGGATATCCACCCAAAGTACTTCGAGCAGGCAAAGGTAACTTGTGCTTGTGGCGCAGAGTTTACTGTTGGTTCAGCGCAAAAGGAGCTCAACATTGAAATCTGTTCTCAGTGCCATCCACTTTTCACCGGCCAGGAGAAGGTGATGGATACTGCAGGCCGCATGGAGAAGTTCAAGGCTCGCGTTGCAGCAACTGCAGCGAAGACAGCCGCTAAGAAGGCAACAAAGAAATAAAACTGCATATTTGGGCGCATCTGGCCCCGCTTCGGCTTGCGACTCGCTCACCGTACCAACGTACGGCTCGCTAGAGTTCGCAACCCTCCAGCGGGACCATCTGCATCCCAAATCTGCAGTTTTTGTTTTATACTTGTATTGTGCTCACGGCTCATGACTGCTTAATATGGACTACGATCTCACAAAATTCAAAGACGACTATCGCACGAAATATCTCGCTGAGGATTTCGAGCGCATGCAAAAAGAACGCGCCGAGCTTGACGCGCTGCTTTCTGATCCTGATATGGCAGAAATGGCCCGAGATGACGCTACTGCGCTTGATGCTGCAATGGCAGAGCAGTACGCTCGCCTCGAGAAGATCTTGAAGGATGCCGAAGAAGAAGAGGAGAAGCCACGCGAGATTGTGCTCGAAGTACGAGCCGGAGTGGGTGGTGAAGAGGCTGCAATCTTTGCGGAGGATCTTGCGCTCATGTACCAGGCATTCGCAAAAGCACGAAGCTGGCGATTTGAAGTTGTCGATGAGAGCCGTGCAGAAATGGGTGGCTACAAGGAGGCGAGCTTCGAAATCACGGGAACTGATGCCTTTGATCTACTTCGTTATGAGACTGGTGTTCATCGCGTACAGCGTATCCCTGCAACAGAGAAGCAAGGGCGTGTGCATACATCAACGGCTTCGGTATCGGTCCTTCCTATTCGCAAGAAGTCGAAGGTGGTCATCAATCCTGCTGATGTGGAAATGCAATTTACCCGTGCAGGTGGTGCGGGTGGACAGAATGTGAACAAGGTTGAGACCGCAGTGCACCTTTTCCATAAGCCAACAGGTATTCACGTCCACTGTGCCGTGGAGCGTTCACAGCTCAAGAACCGTGAGAAGGCATTTACCATTCTCGCCGCAAAGGTGGAGCAGCTTGAGGATGAGAAGAACGCTGCGAAGAATGCAGAGATTCGCGCGATGGGGGGAACAGGCGATCGCTCTGAAAAGATCCGTACGTATAACGTGCTTCAGGATCGTGTGACGGATCACCGTATCAAGGAGTCGTGGCACGGTATTGAAGCCATTCTCGCAGGTGATATTTCTCGAATCGTTGAGACAGTACGAGACCGCGCACAGGCGGGGACCTTGGGTTCTGGTGATGACGAAGACTAAAATGGACGCGCATATTTTGGCGAATTTACCCCTACTTCGTCGAACGACTCAGTCAATGGGCACGAGCCCATCTCCTTCGAGTTCGTTCGACTCCAGCAGGGGGTAACTGCGCACAAAATCTGCGGTCCAGGTAATGTGTTAATTTTTCCTTACATGCGAACTAACCATAACGAAATCTTCCATGGCGTGACCCTCCAGATGATTCTGGAGTTCTTGGTTGCACGCTACGGCTGGGAAGAGCTCGACAAGCGCATGCGTATCAACTGTTTTGCAATCAATCCAAGCATCAAATCGAGCCTTGTATTCCTCCGTCGTACCCCTTGGGCGCGAGCAAAAGTCGAGGATCTCTATGAAGAGACTGTTGTCATGGATGCACGCGACAAGAAGCAGGGGATCGAGCCTGGAGCAAAGCGATTCTAGAAAACACCATTCTTGTGGTGTTTTTTTGTTGAAAACACAAAACTATACAATGAAATAGGAGAATTTCAATGTTTTTGCAGACTTATTTTGGGCGAAAAAATGTTGCAAAACCTCAATAAACGTGTTAGTGTTACTCCATTATTAAGAAAACAATAGAGGAAAGAATATGTCAGAAAATACCGTAATTGATGCTTTGTTTAATGCCGGTGCGCACATTGGATATGGGCGCCCTCGCCGCCATGCCTCTGTGCGCTCACAATTGTTTGGCGCAAAGAATGGCGTAGACATCATCGATCTTACAAAGACCGCAAAGCAGCTCGAGGCTGCAAGCTCAGCAGTCCGTGAACTCGGAAAGCAGGGCAAGATGGTGCTTTTTGTTGGTGCAAAGAAGGAGATCGCAGATCTCGTCGTTGATGCCGCAACAGCCGTTACTATGCCTTTTGTTGCAAGCCGCTGGCTTGGAGGTACACTCACGAACTTCATTGAGATTAAGAAGCGTATCGCACGCATGAAGAGTCTTACTGAGCAGTTTGCAAAGGGTGATCTTGTACAGAAGTACACAAAGAAGGAGCGTCTTATGCTTGAGCGCGAGCTTACTCGTCTCAAGGCAGATTTCGGCGGTATCGCCGCACTTGAGCAGCTTCCTGCAGCACTCATCGTCGTTGACGCACGTGCTGAGGAGATCGCAGTAACCGAGGCAATCAAGCTTCGTATTCCTGTTATCGCACTTGCAAACACAGACAACAACATCTCAAAGATCACGTTCCCTGTGCTCGCAAATGATTCAGCTCGTGAGAGCGTGAAGTACTTCCTTGATACGGTGGCTACATCGTTGAAAGCCGGCATCGCCCAGAAGTAAGAACGCCCCTTCGGGGACCAGGCGTTCTTGCCCGTAGATGTCGCGCCACCGCGCGTCACATCAACTCGAGGAACTGCTTCGCATTTCCTCTTTCGGGTAGCTTTGAACGTCACATTAATTAGATCTTTTGAAGTGACTTTGTCATTTCTTGATAAAATATATTCCTATGGAAATCAGCATGGACATGGTGAAGCAGTTGCGTGATGAGACGAATGTCGCAATCATGCAGTGCAAGAAGGCGCTCGAGGATGCGGGCGGTGATATGGAGAAGGCACGTATTGCGCTCCGTAAGAAGTCAGCAGAGATTGCAACGAAGAAGGCAGACCGTACCCTCGGTTCTGGTGTCGTCGCTGCATACATTCACGGCAATTCAACAGTCGGCGCAATGGTAGAGCTTAACTGTGAGACAGACTTCGTTGCAAAGAACGAGGACTTCAAGCAGCTTGCTTACGATATCGCGATGCACATCGCAGCTGTCGCTCCAAAGTACCGTGTTGAGGAGGATATCCCAGAGTCTGACCGCGCAAAGGCTATCGAGTTCTTCAAAGAGGAAGTTGATAAGCAGATGGCGGGAAAGCCAGAGGAGATCAAGCAGAAAGCGCTTGATGGAAAGATCTCAGCATTCTTCGCAGAGCAGGTTGTCATGAAGCAGCCATACGTCAAGAACCCAGACATTACGATTGCACAACTCATCGAGGGTGCGGTTCAGAAGTTTGGAGAGAAGACGGAGTTGGCACGCTTCTCACGTTTCGTAGTCGGTAAGTAATTTCCCAAAGGGAAATTACTTCCGCGGATGTCTCGCTTGTCGAGTCAACATATGATACTTCTTATCACAATTTGGGGGCTAGCACTGCTTGTTGTGCTTGGCGCACTTGGCGCTGCATTTTTCGGAGTGCAATCGCAGGCAGGGCAACGCTCGCGCGGTATACCTGCAACTTGGTGGGATATGTACATTTTGACCTACCAAGATTTCATGCGTGCACTTGTAGACCTATGGCACGATTTCATGCCATATGTACATAATGCAACGACGCATGTACTCTCACGAGTACTTGCATGGCGTGATCGCACCTATGCGAAGCTCTTCGGGTATCCTGCAGTGCCTCATGGTGGTGTCGTGTCATTTTTCTTGAAGAGAATAGTGGAGCATAAAGAAGAGTTTCGTCAGAAGGTCGCTCATCGTAGGGCAGTGTATGAACCCCTCCTCGACAGAAAGCCAAGATCATCGTTTGCTGATATGCGACCCGATCATAAGGCTGATGAGCATTCGACAAAATAAACTTTTTCGGTTATATTGTATCGGCATTCAACTGAATGTCGATACCACTGCCACCTTAGCTCAGTTGGTAGAGCAACGGTTTTGTAAACCGTAGGTCGTCAGTTCAAGCCTGACAGGTGGCTCCAAAAACATAAAACCCCCCAATGCGGGGGTTTTTGTTTTTGGGCCACCTGTCAGGCTTGAACGCGGAGGGGTCGGGAGGGGACTCCCTCTCCCGCGAAGGAGAGCAGGAATTCCCTTTGTTGCGGCAACAAAAGGAATTCCGTCGAGAACCGTGGGTTCTCGAGGAGCAGGGCCGTGCGGGGCCCCTCTGGGGTGCGCGGCATCGCGACGTGAAAGTCCTGCAGCTGTATTAAAAAGCACCCCTCCTGGGGTGCTGTATTTTTTTCCTACACCGGTATCGCATCCTTATGCTCCGGCTCGAACTCTACCCATTCTCCATGCTTCTTCACGAGCATCTCCTTGATTTCCTTTCGGAATTCGAGTCCATGCATCTTGAATGCATCGAGGCACATGAGGCTTGCGACTTCGCTGAACTGGCTGCTCGAGACGTGAAGCAGATCGACTGCTTCCTTTATCTCGAATTGCGAAAGTGAGCGGTCGTGGAGCTTTTGCACTGCTGACCGCAGGATGTTGTAGTCCCTGAACCGGCGGGCAACGAGAATGACCTCATCCTTCGTTGCTTTATCGAGATGTTCTCCGCACATCATGATGAGCCTGAAGAAATCCCTTGCCTGAGCTTGGATGATCCAATTGCTGTTGAGCTCGGGGAGCATCAAGAAGCAATCCTTGACGAGTTGTTGATAGGCCCAACTTGGGGCTTCCATTTCGTTGAGGCGTTGTACGGTGTGCTTCGCGAGTGAGAGGGCGTACGGGCTGCTCAGCCCAAGTATTCCCTTGATATCGAAAGCAAGATGCGTCGCGAGTGGCATGAGTCCACTACTGTTTGCGCGAAGAGGGCTACTCATGAGGGCTCCTTATGGTGTGGGGTTGATGAAAGAGCAAGTTGTTTCGGAGAAATACCTTAACACATATTGTGTATTATGGCAATTCAAGAAAGACGCTGAAATAAAAAAGTAGCGCGAATTTCTCGCGCCACTTATTGGTGAAAATTATTAGCGTTTTTTCAGCGGCACAACTGACTTGATGTGTGCTCGTCCGGAGATTCTCCCAATGACATACACAACTCGAATCTGCTTGCCGGGTGACAAGAAACGAAAGTCGTTGATGTCCGTCGTGAAAGTGAATTCATTTTCCCCCATATTGAAAGCAAGGAAGCATTCCTCACTTGAATACATGAAGGGGAAGAATCCAAATTTCTCTGTGCGTTTCTCTCGGTGGGTCACCTTGGACTCAACGTTCACTTTTGCGCAGAACCATGAGTCGAGTGCCTCGTAGACCCAATTCACGAATGCCGCGACTGCAGCCAGTGCGAGGAAAACGACGCAGAGCATCACTGCGAGAATGCAGATGGCACCGATGCGGTGGGGGATATCAAGACCCGGGGTGAAGATTTCCTTGATGAGAAACCAGATAAAGCCAAAGAATGCAACGAGGCTGTTTCCGCTGTCCATGATGGACTCCTTTTTGGTGGCAATTTGCCAACAAATATAATACCATATAAATTAGTTTTGTCAATGTAAAAATATACAAAAACCCTCATTTTACGCATGTTTCTCCGTGTGATATGATGGATTCACTATGTATTCACGAGAGCAAATCGGCCTTGACGCTACGCTCCCTGGGAAGGGGAATGAGCGCGGGCACATGCATCCAGTATCGATCATGATGCGTGATATCAACAGCATCTTCGGTTCAATGGGTTTTACCATTGCTGATGGTCCAGAAATAGAAACTGAGCACTACAACTTCGACACACTGAATATTCCAAAGGATCATCCTGCGCGCGATATGTGGGATACTTTTTGGCTTTCGGATAGTCGCGGACTCGAGCGCTTGCTCTTACGTACGCATACGTCGCCCGTGCAGATTCGTCACATGGAAAAGCAAGGTGCGCCAATTCGTATTATTGCTCCCGGAAAGGTCTTTCGTTACGAGGCAACCGACGCAACACATGAAGCACAATTCCATCAGTTTGAAGGATTGATGATAGGTAAAGAAGTATCGCTTGCAAACCTCAAGGGTATGCTCGAGCTCTTTTTCGCACGCCTCTTTGGTCGTCCGATGATGGTGCGTTTCCGCCCATCGTACTTTCCATTTACTGAGCCATCAGTGGAGATTGATATCGGTTGGACAGACAGTAAGGGCAAGGTAGAGAAGTGGATCGAGGTGATGGGTGCAGGCATGGTCCATCCTGAGGTGCTCCGTGCAGGCGGCATCGATCCAAATAAGTACCAAGGCTTCGCATTTGGTGGCGGTGTCGATCGTTTCGTTATGCTTAAGTGGGGAATCCCTGATATCCGTACGCTCTACAATGGTGATCTCCGCCTCGTTGATCAGTTCGATACCATCTAATTTTTCTTGTTATGATTATCTCTCGAAAATTACTCCAATCCTATTTCGATAAACCACTGCCAAAGGCAGATGTCATCGCGGCGAAATTGACCGCGCATAGTTTTGAGATTGAAGGAATGGAAGCAAAAGGTGGTGATACGTTGATCGATGTGAAAGTGCTTCCAAATCGTGCACACGACTGTCTTTCACATCGTGGTGTTGCACGTGAAGTTTCTGCGGTGCTCGATTTGCCAATGCGTAAAGAGGTAGTTGTGAAACTCCCAAAGGGTAGTGCGAAGGCACCCAAGATCGATGTACAGATAAGTGATAAGCGCGCATTTCGTTACGCTGCGCTTGTATTGGATAACATTACGGTTGGTCCATCACCAAAGTGGCTCAAGGAGGCGCTGGAGACACTTGGCGCGCGCTCTATCAACAACGTTGTTGATGCAACAAATTATGTACTCTATATGATGGGGCAACCACTCCATGCTTTCGACTACGCAAAGCTCGCAGGCGCAAAGATTGTCGTACGCGGTTCAAAGGAGGGTGAGCAGATCACAACCCTTGATGGGAAGCAGCTCATGCTTGATGTGGGGACGCTCGTCATCGCAGATAAGAACGTTCCACTCGCTATCGCAGGGGTAAAGGGTGGTATGGTGGCAGAGGTGACCAGTGAGACGAAAACTATTGTACTCGAGTCGGCAAACTTTGATGGAGCAACGGTGCGACGTGCGGCGCAGCGCTATAATTTACGCACTGATGCTGCGAAGCGTTTTGAGCAGGGCATGACGCCACACTTTGTTGACGAGGCGCTTGCTATGGTTGCAGGCATTATCATCGATATTGCAGGAGGAAAACAGGTTATTGTCGGTAACCCAGTCATAAAGGGTGCAGCACTCCCAAAGCAGCGCAGTGTGACGGTTTCACTTCTCCAAATCGAGCGTATCGTCGGTGCAAAATACAATGCAGCAGATGTTGCACGTATTTGGAAGCGACTTGGTTTTACTACGAAGGTAAAGGGGAAGGGTACAGAGAGTGTATGGACAATCACTGTCCCACATGAGCGTCTCGACATCACAATGAAGGAAGATCTCGCAGAAGAGGTCTGTCGTCTCGTAGGTCTTGAGGATCTTATTGGAACACTTCCGCTCGAGCCAATGGTCGCTCCGATGCCAAATCCATTTTGGATACTTCGAGATAAGGCACGAGAGGTGATGCTTGCTGCAGGATTCTCAGAAGTATACACCTATTCATTCAATAATCTTGGTGAAGTAGAGTTGCGTAATCCGATGGCTTCTGATCGCAAGACCCTCCGTAATAATTTGTCGCATGGTCTCCGCGAGGCACTTACCGAAAACCTCAAATATCGTGAAGCGGTGCGTATTTTCGAGTTCGGCTCCGTCTTTGGCAAGAATGCTGGTAAAGTAGCCGAGAATCGCTCATTTGCGGCCGCTATAGGCTTCCAGAAGCGCAAGCAGGGCCAGGTAAAGGATGACTTCGTACAACTTAAGGGTCTGCTCGACGCAGTGGCACAGGCCTGTGGATTCTCCGGATTTCGTTATGTTGAAGCGGGTGGAGATGTTGCTGCAGAAATCTATGTCGGGAAGACACTTGTCGGCGTATTCCATGTACAAGGCTTTGAACTTGATTTCGATATGCTCGTTGAGCTCGCAGGTAAGGAGAAGCAGATGCGCTACCGTGCACCAAGCAAGTTCCCATCAATGATCCGTGATGTCGCGCTCTGGGTACCCCAAGAGGTACGTGCAGGGGATATCGATGCAATCATCCGCGGTGCGATGGGTCCACTCGTTACGAACGTTGCACTCTTCGATGTCTTCGAAAAACCCGAAGAGAAGAAAAAGAGTTTTGCATTTCGCATGACACTGCAAAGTGATGAGCGTACGCTCTCTGATGAAGAGGCGAACGTCGTCGCCGAGAAGGTGGTCGCAGCACTTCGTGCTGCGGATGCGCGCTTCGATGTCCGCTCATAGTAATGATAAAAACCAGCTCGCTTGAGCTGGTTTTTTGTCGATGTTAATCGACGAGCACGAATTCGCCCGCGAAGCATTCGTTGCCCGCGACGCGGCACGAGTCGAAGTAGAGGTAGGGCTTCCGGCCTTTCTCGATGGTAATGACCTGCTTGACGATGGGGAAGGCGCGACCATGCAGGTAGATGTACCTTGTATTGATCTCGAGGAAGGTTGCTCCGGATTTTTCATCTTGAACAGCACTAGTTATTTCCCCCTTTATCTTGATCGGGGGAATATCTTTCGCATTCTGCCCGGGTGGAGTGTGCGTCATGGCGGCAAAGAGAAACTTTTTGCCTACCCATGTCATGTAGTCTTTGGTGTCCATAAGACCCCCGTTTTGTGTCTTTGACCACTCTAAACTATTCTTTACATTCGTCAAGTGTTATGGTGCAAAAATAATGTAATTTTGTGGCCTCATTAAGCCACAGATTTAGTTTCGTTGTCCCCATTTTTACATTGTGGTGAGGGGTGAAAAATGCTAAAATAGGGATATATTCTATAAGCGCGTGGAGTTACTCCAAGAACTATTTTATGGCAAAAGCAAAGGAAGAAAAGCAGTATGGTGCAGAGCAAATTCAGGTCCTCGAGGGTCTTGATCCAGTGCGTAAGCGTCCAGGTATGTACATCGGTTCAACGGGGGTTGAAGGTCTCCATCATTTGATTTGGGAGATTTTTGACAACTCTCGCGATGAGGCGATGAATGGTCATTGTAACCGCATAGAAGTTGCGCTGCTCCCGAATAATCAGATTCGCGTCACGGACAATGGGCGTGGAATTCCAACGGGTATTCATCCAAAGACAAAAGTCTCTGCGCTTGAGACGGTCATGACGACACTTCACGCGGGAGGAAAGTTTGGAGGAGAGGGTTCGGGTTATATGGCATCAGGTGGTCTCCATGGCGTGGGAGCATCAGTGGTGAATGCACTTAGTCAGTACACAAAGGTGACTGTTCATCAGAATGGCGGTATTCATATGCAGGAGTATGTGCGCGGAAAGCGCAAAGCTGCGGTGAAGCAAGTGGGCAAGAGTAAAGAGCATGGAACGATTGTGCTCTTTGATGCTGATCCTGAGATCTTTAGTGAGATTGCCTATAATCAAAAAGTGGTCATTGATCGTCTGCGCCAACAGGCATATCTTGTAAAAGCAGTTGAGGTTATCATTCTCGACTACACCAAGTATGAGGGCAAGATCAAGGAGGATGAGTATTTCTTCCTTCGTGACGCTAAGCACAATGTCCCAAGTACGACGTTCTATTTCGAAGGAGGGCTTATCTCGCTGGTGAAGTTCTATAATAAGCATCAGGCGCCGATTCATAAGAATATCTTCTATGTTGGGCGTGACGAAAACAAGGTTTTCGTCGAGGTCGCTTTGCAGTATGTTGATGATATGGCAACCCGTGGTGAAAGTGGATTTGCAAACAATATCTACACGCCAGGAGGTGGTATGCATATTACGGGTTTCCGTACCGCGCTCACCTCAACGCTCAATAAATATGCGAAGGAAAATAAGCTGGTAAAGGAAGGAGATGATTCTTTTTCAGGCGATGATGTCCGTGAAGGTCTCGCGGTCGTTGTTTCAGTCAAAATGCTTGAGATCCAGTTCGAGGGTCAAACAAAGGACAAACTCGGCTCTGTAGAGGCTCGTGGGGCTACAGAGAAGGTCTTTGGAGATGCATTCTCGACCTTCCTTGAGGAACATCCTGATGATGCAAAGGCAATCGTCGGTAAAGTGCTTCTCGCACAGCGTGCTCGCCGCGCTGCTAAGGCAGCGAAGGATTCAGTGCTCCGAAAGGGCGCGCTCGATGGCTTTGCGCTTCCTGGAAAGCTTGCTGACTGTCAGTCGCGTTCTGCTGAGGAGTCAGAGATCTTTATTGTTGAGGGAGACTCCGCAGGTGGTTCTAGCAAGCAGGGTCGCGATCGTCGTACGCAAGCAATTTTGCCACTCAAAGGAAAAATCTTGAATGTTGAGCGTGCACGTCTCGATAAGATGCTTGCCTCGGATGAAGTGCGCGCACTTGTTATTGCGATGGGTACCGCGATCGGTGATACATTCGACATTTCGAAGTTGCGCTATCACAAAATCATCATCGCAACCGATGCTGATGTTGATGGAGAGCATATTCGTACATTGCTGCTTACGCTCTTCTTCCGTCACTTCCGTCCCGTTATCGAAGCTGGTCATATTTACATTGCACAACCGCCACTCTACAAGATTAAGAAGGGTAAGGAGGTGAATTATTTCTACAGTGACGAGCAGAAGTTCAAATATCTTGAATCGCTCGGAATCGCAGTGGAGCCTGAGCCAGAACTCGCAGATGGCGAAGAGCTTCCTCCTGAAGCCGAAGAGGTTGAAGAGGAAGAGGTGAAAGGGAAGTCTCCAAAGATTCACGTACAACGCTACAAGGGTCTTGGAGAGATGAATCCTGAAGAACTTTGGGAGACAACAATGGATCCAAAGAATCGCGTGCTCAAGCAGGTGACGATTGATGATGCAGTGGATGCAGATAAGGTATTTGATTTGTTGATGGGGATTGAGGTGGCACCACGAAAGTCCTTTATACAGTCCAACGCTCGGTACGCAAATATTGATGCATAAAAAAAGAAGAAGCTTTGCTTCTTCTTTTTTTATGCATCAATATTTGCTTACTTTGTGCTGATGATTACAGCGTCGGTCTTTTTGTCGGGATTATGCTCTTTTCATTCCGCTTCGCGCTCAATGTATTTTTATACACCTCGCTTGCGATGCTCATTCCAAAGAGCATGCTGCCGACAAAAATCCTCGACGTTTCATTGAGTGAAAATATATTTTCCGAAAAAACTAAGTACATTTTTTGTTTTCTCTGGTGACTACTCGAAATAAAATTTGTGAAAAATTTAAGAGAGAAATTTCAAATCATAAGTTGGAAAAGTTGCAAGGGTTATATTAAAAAATGCAGATGGGAATGAGGGTGATCGGGGAGAAGGAAAAGAAGGAAAGAGTTAATACAAAAATCGTAATAAAACAAAATATCAAGTACGTCAAGTGTGTGGAGTACATTACTAACGTCAGTGATAGAAATGGCCGTTAAGCCATCTTTTTTGTTAGTGGGGAATACAAGGGGTTTCGGGGAAAAACTGTGGATAACTTTTGCATTTGCAAATGAATAACATGTGGATAAGAAACAAAATAGCGCTCTGTTCCGCGGTAAAATATAGATATAACACTTGCAGGAGTTATCCACACCCACTTGCAACTCGTTATGGAATACACATGGAGGAGTGGCTGCTCCTTTGTGTAAAATTTAATGAAGCACGAACCGGAAAACAGTGTTGTGCATCTTCCTCGGAGTGGCATAAAACCGCCACCAACAAGGATTATGCAACATGTCTCCTCACCGAATGCGAGTGGGGCTGTTCTGCTATCTCAGAGGAAAGCTACTGTATCTGTTGCAGTTCCTCGCACTGCAAACATCCCTGTTTCGCTGCGACCTGCTGATTTGACGCTCCAGAGTTTTTCTGTTACGCGCGCGCGTACGCACGCGCACGCACACGCGCGAAAAGATGAAGGGGCATTGAGGAGGGTACTTGATGCTGCGCTTACTGGTGGTGATGTTCGCATTGCTGCGCTCAAGCCTTCGTCTACGCTTACGCGTTTCTTTGCTTGGCTTCTCATTCCTGCGATGCTCATCACTCCACTTGTTCCTGCGTACGCGAATGAGGCGCCGCTTGCAGACCGTGTTGCAAGTGATGTTGCTGCAATCGTTGCTGATTCAGCAATCGCAGAAAGTGTTACTGAGCCTGCTGGGGCTGTTGCTGCTGTCGCTGAGGTCGCTGAAGCAGATGCGCCAAGTGCGACTACTGGCGAAGTGCAAGTTGATACTCCTCCATCTATCCCAGGTAATGAAACTCCCCTAAGCGAAGAAACAACTGGCGAGAGTTCGGGGACTTCTGGTGACGTAGTCTCTCCTTCAACTCCTGACACCCCGGCAACTGGGGAAGTGGTGACTGTTGGAGAAGATCAGGTGCCTTCTTCGGGTGGCGCAAGTGCAGATGCTGGTGCGCCTGCTGCTACAAACACGCCGAGCGAAGTTATACCCGCAGATAGCGATTCGTCAGTAAACACGCCGAGTGAAGTAATCGTTTCGGATAATGATTCTTCTGCAACAACTTCGACGACAACGATTCCTGTGGATGATTCTACGCAGACTGATTCGATGGCTTCGACCACTGAGGATGGGGTTACGCCGATCTTTGACATTGCACCTGATGAGGTGATGAGCAATGTTGATGCTATTCGTGCACGCTTGCGCAATGAAATGCGCGGACAGCTTCGTGATGAGGTTCGTAATGAGGTGAAGCAGGAGGTGCGACGTGAAGTTGAGGAAGAGGTCTATCGCGGATGTAAAAATCTTGATGGTACTGGCTACTACTGTATTCCTGATGCGAAGAGTTTTGGATCACCGGTTATTGAGAATGAGCGATCGATCGAAGTTGTCGTGCAGCCTGATCCGATTACTGGAAATAAACAGATCTTCTTGGTGCGCGGAGCTAGTACGATACAGCTCACGCATGGAACAGATGATAATGTTTTCCCTGTACTTGATCCACTTTCAGATACGCTTGTATGGCAGTCACTGCAAAGTGGTCGTTGGCAAGTTGCCTTTGCACACTTGAGTGATGTTGGTGTGCCGAAGGTGCAGTATCTCACGAGTGGTGAAAATAATTTTAATCCAAAGATTTATGCGGGCCGCATTGTATGGCAAGCATGGGTTGATGGTAACTGGGAGATATTCACTGCAATGCCGTCGAAAGATAAAATTCCTGATGAAGCACTTTCGGCTGAACATCGCGCCGCAGGTGTGGGTGGTGATTGGCAGGTGAAACGTATCACCGCAAATAGCGCTCCCGACATGTTCCCAACTATTACGGGCGAGACAATCACGTGGCAGGCAGTCGATGGTGGTGTCTGGCAGGTCTTTGCCTATGACATCGCAACGAGTGTTGCGCATCGTGTTTCGAAGCCAGGAGTGAAGAGTGATTCACCGAAGGTTGCGCTTGTTTGGAATGAAGAAGATGCAAATGGTCAGATGCGCATGGTGGGTACGAGTGTCGATGGCTCTGAGTCATTCGATTTCACTGCACTTGCAAGACGTATCGTTGATAATACTAAGGGAGAACCAAAATCTCCTGTTTCGAATACGGAAATCGTTGTGGTTACTCCAGTTGCAGTACGCACGGAGTCTGAGGCTTCATCGACACCTCCCGTGAACTAAACATGATAAGAAATAACGCCTACAATCTTTTCGAAAAGACATGCACAATGATGCTCATCATGGCGTTGTTTTTGGTCAGCAGTGGTGGTCCAGAAAGCATGCGGTTTTTTGTTCATCCACTGGGAGTAAAATCGGCTGAAGCGGCGCAGACGAGCTATGGCAAGGAGTTGCGTACTGCCGAGTTTGTGCTTGGTGGTGGAAGTGATAATGCGTTGCGCGCGAGTGGAGTTATAGGGTATGCGGGGGCGAGCACCTGGGCAACTACAAAGCCCGCACTGCTTACTGGTGGTGATGTGGTAAAACTTTTGGGTACGGGAATTTCTGTCATCAACGCACAGCTTGATGTGTCATATGAATTTCCATCCGCGGCTGCCGCGACAGTTTCTGAGAATAAGATTTATCTTGACGTTGAAGGTGCTGCAACGCAGGGGAGTAACACTCCTGTCAATGAAGCGAATGGCGCATCTCCACTTGCGGTTATGGCTGGAGGAACAGGATACCTACGTACAATACATGATGTAACCAGTTTTTTTGATCGACAGTCTGACGCTACTTGGAATAGTGGTGTGCACGTGATAGCTGCGGTTGCTCCGACGCTTACTGCTGGTAATCGTGCGCTCACGACTGCAAAGCTGCTTGTTACGTATGAGGTTGATATCGATCCGGCGATTACACAGCTCGTGAAGACAGTGCGTATTCCGCTTGCATCGAGTGGGGTTGCAGGAAATACAGGCTCTCGCACTACGGTTTGTGCAGCAGGGGCGACATGTCCTTTCACTTTTGATACTACAGTTATTCGTGATCTTGCTGCTGATGCAGATATTCTTGATGCGCATATTGAATTTTTTGCGCAACAAGCAAGTAATGTAAATTCAACATACAGACTTCAGTTCGCAGGCGGCACTGCATCGCCGCTCTATGCTTGGAATGAGGCAGTTGCAGATACACACAATACACGTGTGCTTTGGGGAGCATTGCCGATCGGCGGGGCGAATCTGCGTGCGCAAACTGCACACACATTGAATCTCGTGAACACTGCGGGTGGCGCGCCGCTTTATGCAACGGGTGGTGAGGTAGTGATTACCTATGTATTCAATCCGACTGCTGCAACACAAACAGAGACGATTCGTTACTTTGTTGATCAGGAAACAGCATCACCTGGATCGGGAGTGAATGCTGCTATTGCGGGAACGAATGTGGTCATTGCAAATGATGCTCCTGTTGTGGAAAAGGCATGGTATCGTATGCAGCTTGCCCCAGTGTTCGCTGCGGCAACAACGATGACCGTCACCCATAGTGTGGGTGGGGTAAATGGTACTGCACAAGTGTACCAGTTTCCTGCTCCTTCAACAGCGCGAAGAGCTGCAAACACACCCGTGGTGATTCATAGCCTTACTCCCGAAACGCTTTCATTCTCCGCGTCTACTCCAGTCGGTGGGACGTTTCGCTTTAGCGCAGCGGGTGGATCTCCTGTCGCTATCGAGGTAGTGACGACATTTTCTTGGAGTTATTCAATTTCGAGTAGTCAGACGAAGACTGCATTGTTTGGTGCATCACTCCCATCGATTGGCCGAAATGTTGGAACTGTCGATAAGGTGCGTCATACGATGCTGTATCTTCCTGAACGTGCAGCAAAAACATTTGAAGATGGATTTCTTGAGGCGCACTATACACATCATGATGCGTCAGCAATTTCAATTTCAAGTGGTATTCATATAGGTTTTGGGACTTCGACGACTGCAAATGCCTTGACTGTGACAGAGCTAGGCGGAACAGGGGGAACATATTCATATAGCGCTCGGTTGTATGCGAAGTTTACTTCTTCAGCTATTGGGTCATCAGTAAATTTGACCAAGCAACGTTATCCGTTTGCGGTTGAAGAGAGCGTTGATGTTGCTGCTGACTTCACCTACTTCGCGAACACTGTTGTACTTACTTATACGGTTGCGGCACCACTTGCATATAGTCCACATCCAAAACAGTTGCGTACTGCTGAGTTTTTACTTGGTGGGGGATCTGAACAGGCGACGCGCGCAACGGGAGTGTATTCGTATGCAGGTGCATCTTGGAATACAACAAAACCTGCAGGAGAATTGATTAAGTTGCTTGGAGATGATGCGGAGGTCGTGAGTGCGTACGTGGATTTATCTTTCTCTACTACGAACATTGTGGCAGTCACCGGACTCACTGTATTGGGGGATATTACGGGTTCTATAGATAGCGATGCAACAAACGTTACGCTTTATACTGCACCGATGAATCAAATTGTGGGTGGAGGAAGTACGGTAACGGGTTATTACCATGCTCAGATTGATGCAACAAGAATGTTTATTGGACAGTCGAGTGCATCGCTCAATGCGGGAGTGAATTTTGGGATTGGTGTTGCTGCGACAGGTCCAACTCGTGCACTCACTTCTGCAAAACTTGTGGTGACCTATGAGAGCACGTACTCACTCAATCCAATGGTAGGAACGAAGACCGTACGTTTCCCACTCGATTCGACAACAGGAACAGATGTCGGCTCCAAGACTACAACATGCACCACCACAGCTTGCGGATTTACCTATAACGCCGCAATTGGAGATTTGCTCAACAGTGATACTGCGAATATTCTTTCGGTGCATGCAGAGATTTCTGCACTTGCGAACTCGGCGGGTGCGGCAGCAGCACGTGCATATACAATTACTATTGCACATTCTCCTGGTTCAAGTGCAACATATAATCCCGTTGAGACCGCACTGGACTCAACAGGCCTTCGTCTTATGTGGGGGATGCCTATCGGGGGAAATGACTTTGTAGTGAATACTCCAAGAACGCTTAATATCGGTGCGAACACGACAAATGTTCCCCTTGCGCATCTTGGTGGAGAGATCGTCGTGACTTATGCATATTCAAGTCGCTCGACAAATCAATCGGAGACACTCGTGTATCCACTTGGGCAACTTGCCGTTGCTCCAGCAGTGGGTGCAACAACAACGATAGGTACTTTTACTCCCGTACTTCCCATGCAGGATGCACAAGTGCAGCAGATGTGGCTCCGAGTGCGCTATTCACCGCATAGTTCACTTTCTGCAATTATTGAGGGAAGTGTCGGTGCGTCATTACTTGGACGCACTTATGCAGCAGGGACAATGACTAATCGTGGAGGTGGTGAAACTTATATTCTCCATGATATGACTTCATTGATAGGAGCATATGCCACTTCAGGGACTGCAATTGGTGCAAAGATAAAATTCGTGACCGCAGCAGTTCCCGCAACTGCAGAATTATTTATCACATATGTTTGGGACGGGAGTCATGGTGGTACGCAAGCGCGTAGCGTTTCATATGTAGCGCCACAGCAATATGCTCCAAGCACGGCTGTTGCGTCAACAACATATCCTTTTGCAATTGATTTTGCGCGTGATGTGGGGAAGATATTCCGAGCTGCTCAGCTTGAAACATTTATTGCTCATGGAAACAGTACCACCATTACACGTGGAGGAATTGAAACATCGCTAAACGGAGTTACTACAACACTGACCGAAGCAGGCGCAGCAACCTCGTATCCATATAATACCGTGATGGTTGATGGATTTACTGCAACCGATTTGTGGGGTAGCGCGAGCATGCCGAGTAGTACGGTTGCACTGCAAGTTCGAAATGCGAAGACCACCACAGTGAATTATCTGAACTTTAGTAACGTGCTCACGGTTACTTACGAGGAAATGCAAGCGGTACGAAGGGCAACATTTATTCAGGCGGGTTTCCGTATATATGCGGACAATGGAGCACTTACGCCTCTTGATTCTTGGTACCCGGGGTATCCGAATCAAATCGGAGATGATCAGGAGATGACCGTAGCTAATAGACCGGTCAGAAAGAGTGACAGTGTACGTTTGCGTATCGCACTTGCCGTGAGTACCTCGACAATGCCTATAGATGATCGCGCATTTCAATTGCAGTCCGCATTGAAGCCGATTGGTACATCTTGTAGTGCGATTGCGCCTGCATCATGGACTGCGGTAAGTAGTACGGGAGACTGGTCGGGATACAACAATACAGGTCTTGCAGCGTCAGCGATTATACCGACTCCACTTGTTGCGGTGAGTATTGGACATGTTCCACAACTCTATTCCGAAGATGGAATAACGGGCACAAATCCAAATGCTGCGAATGTTAGCGAGACAGGAGATGTCATTGAGTATGATTGGGCATTAAAACGCAATAATGCAGTTAAAGATGCTGACTATTGTTTCCGTGTCACTGAAAGTGATGGTACTCCAATTTTTGGATATGACTTCTACCCAGTTATGCGTACTGCGGGGTATACACCAGAAATCGCGTCTTGGCGTTGGGTGGACAACTATGCAAATGAAGCAGGTTGGCAGTCGTTGCTCGGTGCTGGATTGAATATTGCACCATCGGGGCTTCCAAATAGAACTATTATAAAGCTACGTGTTGCTTTGCAGGATGTTGCGAATGAATCCGGAAGTAATGAGCGTTACGCAGTGCAGTGGTCTGAAGATCCAACATTTACAACAGGGGTATTCTTTGCAGACTTAGAAGGGAATTGTGTTGCAACAAGTACGTTTTGCTATGCAATAGGAATTGGTGCTGATGATACGAGCCTCAGTGTACAGACCATAGGTGGTACGGTGCTCGGGAGGCATAATGAAGCAACGAGTTCTTCAACATTCTCTCCTGCAGCAAATAGTCTGACTGAGATGGAATATACACTGACTTCACAAAGGCAGCGTACTGGACAGGCATATTACTTCAGGCTTTTTGACGTGAATAGGGGAATACCGTTACTCAAGAGCGCCTCTGTATACCCATCACTTACTGCTGAGGGTGCGACGGTCAATGGTCTTGTTAGTGGTGTAAATGCTGGTGTTACTATAGATGGCTTAGTAACAACAGGCACGACAACTGCAACAACTACTCCATTCGGAATGTTGACGATGGATACAATTGCAATACTTGCGCACCGCATCAGTATCTCCACAAATGCGATGATGGGTTATCAGGTGAATATGCAAGCAGAGGGTGATCTTAAGAATTTGTACGGTGAGATCGTTCCGTCAATTGCGGGCGCTCCTAATGCAGCACCGGTCAGTTGGAGTGTTGGTTGTCCAGCGCTGAGCGTAGGATGTATTGGCTACCATACTTCTGATCATACATTGAGTCCTGACGGTGTACCTGATCGTTTCGCTGCGAGCGATACGTGGGCAGAATTCGCGACTTCAACGCCTTCAGAGGTTGGCTATTCTGATCTACCAACTGTAGGGACGGAGCAGTTCGATGTTGTGTATAAAATCGAACCCCATGCAGCTACTCCTCCAGGGTCTTATCGTACAAATATTTTGTATATAATTACCCCTGTCTATTAATAGAGTAGAGAGAGCGAAAAACGGGGTATAAAAGTTCAAAAATGAAGAAAGAAGCATGACGAATGCCATGCTTCTTTTTTGATTTCTTAGTCATGGTGGGCAGGCAATAAAATATGAGCGCAATTTCTGTGGAAAAGTAAAAAATATCCAGTATTTTCAGTGTATAATATAAGTAGTGAACACACATTCGCACAAAGCGACGCAGCAACTCTTCGCCCTGTTTTTTGGGTTTTTGATGCTGCCGATTTTCGCTTTTGCAGCCTCCTTTGAAGTGACTCCAAAGGTTATTGATGTGAAAGGAAAAGTACGCGAGATCAGCCATCATAATTTGACGCTGAAAGCGACTGGCGCAGGCGTCTCTACACTGTATGTTTGGGTTGTTGATGTTGATCAGGTGAAGGGTGATCTCGCAAAGAGTGATATGAGTGGCATCAATGCAAACTCACTTGACGCAAGCCCCTCACGCTGGATCGAAATACCCCGTTCAATCAACTTGCTTCCTAAGGAAGAACAGACGGTACCATTTCAAATGCAAATACCTGCGCGTGCAAGACCAGGCAATTATCATGTGGCGCTAAAATTCGCATCGGGTCAAACGCAATTTGATGCACAGAAGTGCGAAAGTTGTACTGAACAAGTATTGATGAATATCGAAGTCACTGAAGATATTCGAGAGAAGTTACAACTGTTTTCATTTACTGCTGCGAAGAATATTTTTGTTCGACCGAGTGCTGAATTTAGTTTTGCAGTTGAGAATACAGGTAACCGTGCGCTTGTCCCTAATGGCAAGATACGAATTTTTGATAATACGGGAAAAGAAGTCGGGCTTGTTGATGTAAATGCAGACGGGAAACAAGTGGAACCAAAAGGCAAAGAGTTATTAGCTGCATCGTGGGCGGCAGGGGGACACTTCGGAAAATATAAAGCCATGCTTGATATGAGTTATGGTCAACGTGGTACGATGCAAGACGTCGTATATTTCTGGGTTATTCCTTGGTCAAAGATGCTTGGTTTCGGTTTCACGCTCATTGTGCTCATGGTGCTCTTTATGTTATTTGCGCGTGGACGAGATCTTGCTCGCCCACAGTATGCATATGCAGAAGCAGTAGAACCTACACCTGCGCAAGAAGCAGAAAGTCAGGTTGAAGAAAATGAAATACGCGAGGGCATGCTCAGTCGCATTGCGCGACGCTTTAGGAGGAATGGAAATCGACTCGAGGATGTCATTAACGAGAGCGAATTGAGCAGTCTCACTGAAGTTAATATCCCTGTGCGTACACGTACTGTTCCTCCTGCACACTATTCCGTGCAGCTCGAACAGAAGGTTCGCGTGGTTCCTGAGAATCATATCGTGCGCCTCCGCTAGTCAATATGATAGAGAGGCATATTCACAAAAAAATCAGTAAAAAGGCCATACTTTTCGGTATGGTCTTTTGCCTTTTGCTTCCCAGTACATTGTATGCACAGGAGGAGTTCCATCCGGAAGGTTTTTCGGCTGAACCTGCGATACTTCGTGTCTCCGTGGAAAGAGGAGGGCAGTTTCGCTCGTTCTTTAGTCTTCTAAATTCAGGTGATACGGCACTTACGCTCGATATTCTTGTCGCTGATTTCGTACCAATAAACAGTACGGGGGGAGTGCAAAAGATGGAAGGTATCCCTGAGAAGGATGATCCTGTGCGCGCATCGGGTTGGTTTTCAATTCCTGAGGGTCCGCTTATAGTTCCTCCAAGGCAGAAGTTGCGCGTCCCATTCTCTATTTCGGTCCCTTCAGATGCAAATCCTGGTGGGCGCTCCGTCGTTATTGAGCTTGAAACCAGGGGTGGATCTGCGCGTGAGCGTATGAATATGCTCAACTTCGTGACTGTGCCAGGAGAAGCGAAGGAGCAGCTCACTATTCTTTCATTTGGACGAGATGCCATAATGACCGCTACTGCACATGGTACCTTTAGTCTTTTGCTCAAGAATGACGGCGAGACACATTTGCGACCGGAGGGGGAAGTGGTGGTACGTAATATGTTCGGAGTTGAACGTGGCCGTTATTCACTCGAAGGTCTACTTGCTCCGGGTACTATCATACCCAATGCAAAGCGCAGTGTTGAGTATAAGTGGGTTGGCTCACTGAGTGCATTTGATTTTGGCCTATGGAATGCACGCGTTGCGCTGCGTTACGGTGAGGGTGGAGCAAACTCTGTGGGAGACCGTACCTTTTTCCTCGTACTTCCATGGAGGGCATTTCTGCTTATTGTATTTATCTTGGGTGGTTCGGTGCGATTCTTTATGTATGCGGTGGCGCGTTTACGAAAAGACCTTGCGCATATTTCCATAGACAATGATGGTGCTGCCGTTGAGAGAACCGTAAGCGTTCAGTTGCTCATCATTCCGTTTATCGCAGGCCTGTTGTTGCTTGTTGTGGTGACAGGAACAATGTTTTCTCTTCTTTCGGGGAAAAATGAGGGGTCATTTGAGCGAGTACAAAAAGTAAATCGATAGACGCACAAACTTTCCACAGGTTGTGCGTTTTTTATACAGAGTTGTCCACAGTTTTATGCACAGTTTATTAACAAATGTAGTATAATTACAGTTAGGAGGCCGTCCTCCACGAGTAAAGATATTCGATGATCTTCTCGTGCGCATAAGAAGCGGGTTTTCCACTTTCGGCGTTATTTATAACGCTTATAGCAGCTGTACCACTCGGTACAACTTTTGCGCCCCACTTATACGTTTAAATAGCGTCCCATAACGCTGTTTAGCAGGTTTTAAAATGACATATTCACAATCCCTTGCTTTCTTTAGGGAGCAGAAGGCGTTTTCCGCCTTTCTGTCTGTCATTGTGATTATCAGTTCGGTAGGAGCAGTTTTTGCAACGCAAGTTGCCTCAGCTGCAAACCTTGCTTTTGGAAATGTGACCGATACGATGAGTAACGCTCGCCTTTCAACTGCAGGGACAACGTATTACTCAGCACATACATTCAAGTTCACTCCGAAAGTGGACATCACTGGCGGACAAGCGGTGACGTTTACTTTCCGCGCAGACGATGCAAGTATGGGCAGAGGGAATACAGGTACAAATTTCGATGCAGCATTGATTGATAACCAGGACGTTTCCATTCCAGGAAAGGTCATCGGTTCAAGCTGTGGAGGTGGTGAGAATTTCTCATTCACTACTACAGCTACAGTGTTGACGCTGAGTACGTGCCCAGGTAATACCATTGCCTCTACATCACCTTTTGTTGTTACTTTTGGTAGCAGTACGAGGAATATGATAAAGACTCCGGCACCTGGTCCAACGTATGATGCGTATAGCTATCAGATCGATATTGCTGGTCCAGCAAGTCAGTTCTCGTCAACGCTTGTTGCGCTCGTCAGTAATGTACTGGTTTCTGCTTCAGTGGATCCAGTGTTCAACTTCACTATTTCGGGTCTTGCAAGTAGCACTACACGTGATGGAAAGTTGATCGATATTGATACCTCTACTTCAAGTATCGCTTATGGAGCACTTCCTGTGGGGACACCGGTCACCGCAGCACAAGAGCTTCAGGTGACAACAAATGCAAAAACGGGCTTCAATGTTACGGTAGTCGCTGATCAACCATTCCAGTCATCAAATGGCTCGGTGATCGATGGCTTCAGTGCAACAGCGGGAGCACCACAGGCATTTGTTGCGCCTACGGGCATACTTGCAGATGATACGACATGGGGTCACATTGCGTTGTCTACGGATGATGCGAATATTCCCGGCGCTGCAACATTGAGTGGTGATAAGTGGACGGGAGACTTTGTGCGCGGTATTCCTGTTTCTGTCTTTGGTAATGCTTCGTCAACCGCAGGTGTTGGCGTAGGCTTGGGTACGACTACGGTCTTTTATAGAACGCAGATCAGCCCACTTCAAGAGGCGGCAACAGATTACTTCACCAATCTCATCTACGTCGCAACTCCAACGTTCTAGCGATAACACCTAAAGAAAGCAAAACGGAGAAAACGCACCATTTATGGAGGCGTATTTTCCGTATTAGGAAAGAATTTGCATTTGCTATTCGGTTATGAAAGGGGGTATGGGGATAACTTTTTACTGTCAACGAGGTTGTGAGAAGCTTATGCACATCTTGTGCATACTTTTTTATTAGTTGTCCACAGGTTTATCAGCAGGTTGTTCACATCTGTAGTATAATTACATGTAGGAGGTAATCCTCCGCCAGCTGGTGAAAAAGCCATCTGGGGCGCATAAGTTTGCGGGTTTTCCACTTTCCATAGCGTCGTCGAAAAACGCTACAGCACTTATGTATTTACGCTTGTAATTACATTTTTGCACCCACGCTTATTCGTCTAAGCGGTGTCCCATAACACTGCTTGTATAGTTCTTATGAATTACACAAAATTGTTTGCTTACTTCAGGGAACAGAAGGCATTTACTGCTTTCCTTAGTGCCTTGATGGTTATTAGTACCGTCTCAGCAGTATTTGCAGGTCGCTATGCGTCCGCAGCTACTATCGCAATCAGAAATGTAAGCGATACGCTGGACAATGCGCGTATTAGTACGGGTGCAGTCACACAGTACTCAATACATAAGTTTGTATTTCAGCCAAAGGTTGATATTGCTGAGGGTTCACCCCTTAGTTTCAAGTTCTACCCTAATGCTGATGTTACAAATTTCGATCTTAGCCTCCTTTCTCTGGGTTCCGATATCGCAGTTGCGGGAAAGACCGTCAACGCCACACTCGGAGCTTGTGGAGCAGCTGACTTTATGGCTACGGTTGCGGCAGATCAGCTTGATCTGACGCCATGTGTTGGTCATGGAGTAATGTCATCGTCAACTGTATATACAGTTACGATTGGTAGCGCTGCGGGTAATAAGATCGTGAATCCTCAGCCAACTTCAGCTACAGCAGCGAACTACATGATTGAGCTCTTCAACACTGCAACAACGCAGTCAACACGTATTCGTGTTGCACTCGTTGAGAATGTTGACGTGACCGCTCAGGTTGATCCAATCTTTGACTTCACTGTTTCTGGTATCGCAAGTACGACGGTTACGTCATACGGTGCTATCACGACAGACTCAAGCACATCGACGATCAACTACGGAATTCTCCCAGTAAACGTTGCGCAGACCGCTGCACAAATGCTCCAGGTGAAGACCAATGCACGTCAGGGCTTCAATGTCACAGTCGTTTCAGACCAGCCATTCCAGTCTCAAAACGGTGCAATCATCGATGGTCTTGCAGCATCGGCTCCGGCAGCGTGGTCAGTTCCAACAGCAAATGTAAATGATGACATTACGTGGGGTCATATCGGTGTCTCTTCGGATGATACTGCTATCCCAAATGGTGGCATCTATGCATATGCAGGACAGGCATATACTGGTGATTTCGTTCGCGGAACAGCAGTATCTATCTTTGGAAATGCATCATCGACCGCAGGTGTTGGTTCAGGAACAGGTACGACAACCGTCTACTACAAGACTGAAATCAGCCCACTCCAGGAAGCAGCAACGGATTACCACATGAATCTCATTTACGTGGCAACCCCAACCTTCTAATACTGAAGAAAGCAAAAGAAATACACTCCTTTATGGGGGGTGTATTTTTTTCTGCTTCTGCTATATTGCGTAGAACGATGCTAAATAGCGCAGTACAATTTGGTCCAACCGAGGAGTTGGTGCGACATATTTCTGCGGTGAAAGATGAACCAGCTTGGATGCTCGATCTTCGTCTTAACGCACTACGTCTGTGGCAAGAGACTCCAATGCCCACATGGGGGCCTGATCTTTCAGGGCTCGATTTTAGTGGTATGTCGTATTTTGCCGATCCTCTTGTTGATGAGCAGTACTCATGGAGTGGGGTACCTAAGGAGATCAAACAAACATTCATTGACCTCGGTATACCTGAAGCAGAGCGCGAGTACTTGGGTGGTGTTGGGGCGCAGTTCGACTCGGGGTCAGTGTATCACCACTTGAAAGCAACACTTGAGGCAAAGGGGGTGCTATTTGAAAACATGGATACTGCGGTGGAAAAGTATCCAGAACTTGTGCGCGAGTATTTTATGACTTCTTGTGTGGCAATTGGGGAACATAAGTTTGCCATGTTGCATGCCGCTTGCTGGAGTGGTGGGACGTTTATCTACGTCCCCAAAGGAGTCACTGTGGAGTTGCCACTTCAAGCGTATTTCCGCATGAATAAAATGCACTCCGCACAGTTCGAACACACACTCATTATCGCGGATGAGGAGTCGAGTATTACCTATATCGAAGGGTGCTCGGCGCCGCAGTACACCGCATCATCATTGCATGCAGGTTGCGTGGAAATATTTGTGAAGAGGAATGCGGCAGTGCGCTATATCTCTGTGGAGAATTGGTCGAAGAATACGTTTAACCTCAATACGAAGAAAGCGATTATCGGTGCTGATGCCAGGATGACATGGGTAGGCGGGAATATGGGAAGCAAGGTAAGTATGCTCTATCCCTCATCCGTACTCCTCGGCGATCGCGGGAAGAGTGAAGCGCTTAGTGTTGTTGTTGCGGGAGCGGGGCAAGTACAAGATGTGGGCGCAAAGGTGATTCATATTGGTAAGGATACTTCGTCAATGATACGCTCGAAGTCAATTTCCAAAGATGGTGGAATTTCTCATTACCGAGGCTTAGTGAAAATTCTTCCAATGGCAATTGGCGCAACCACTCATGTGCAATGTGATGGGTTACTGCTTGATAACAATTCTATTTCAAGCGCACTTCCTGTGTACAAGATAGAGAACGCACATACCCACGCTGCACACGAGGCGCGCGTTGGTCGTGTTGATATGGAGGCACTTTTTTATGCAAAAAGTAGGGGGCTTAGTGAGGCTGAGGCAATACGTATGCTCGTGGGTGGTTTCGTTGCGCCGATTGCTGCCGCACTCCCTTTGGAGTATGCAATTGAATTCAATAGACTTCTTGATCTGGAGTTTTAATGCTCCTCGACACGAAACGTATAAGCCATTATGATTAGATAAATAGCGTATGGAACAACGAACACAAGAGCCAGCATGGCTGACTACATGGAGGAACGAGGCAAGGAGTGCTGCAGAGCATCTGCCTGAATCGGTGACGTACGAAGGGGGTATTAAAGGGGTTTTTTCTCATACTCCGAGCTTTGATGGAGAAGCGCCAACCTATCGCGTAGTGAGTATTGAAAAGGAACTTGAGCTCTATACGCTCAAGGAGGCATATGAAACACTCGGAATAAATGATTTGCTTAAGGGCCTTTTGGGAAGCTCGCTGGTTCCATTACCACTTATACAAGCAGAAGCGATGGCGCGCGCGAAGATTGTGAGTGGTCTTTTCTGCTATGTGCAACCGAAGATTGATGAAGTCGGTACTTTTGTGGAGCAAAAGATTTCGCTCGAGACGACGCTCGGTGCAAAAAGCGCAGCAGATATTCTTGTTGTTATTGCAAAGACCGGCGCGCGCGTCGTTATTGAACACAGCTTTGCTGGTGCGTCGGATTCAAGTACGCTTTGGAGGACATGTATCGTGGTATGCGAAGAAGGTGCCGAAGTTCGATTTATCGATGAAGTAGATCAAGTATCGGGTGCAATTGCAGTCGACCGTTTTGGACTTATTGGCGATCGTGCGAAGGTGGATTGGATTGAGAATATATCAGCTCCAATACTTTATCGCTCTCATATGACGAATATGCTTGCAGGTGCTGACGCGAGCGCAAAAGTTGAGCATGTGCTCCTTGCGCAAGCTGAGGCACAATATGATATCAGTGCACAATCATTACTTCGCGCAGAAGGTACAAGAAGTAATATTGTTGCGATTGGGGCAGTGTATCAAAGAGGACATATTATCTATCAAAGTAATAGTGATACGGGCAATGCCGCAGCACATGCAAAGGGGGAGGAGCATGCAAAGTTCCTGCTTCTTGATGATGCTGCGCGTGTTGACGTGGTGCCATTGCTTACGGTAGGGAATAGTTCAGCACAGGCGGAGCATCGTGTGGTGGTAACGCATGTTCGTGATGAGGAAATGTTTTATGCATCAGCAAAAGGTCTTGGTGTAGAAAATGCCCGCCTACTTGCACTCGAGGGATTCTTTGCGGAGGCAAAGCATTCAGATCGATTACGGGCAAAATTAATAAGCCTCGCGTAATAAAATAACACATATGTCTACGTTGCAGCTTTCAAAAGTTTCGGTGAGCGCTCATGAGAAGGTGGTGGTCAAAGATTTTGATCTTACGCTCCATCTTGGAGAACTCTATGTGCTGATGGGTGCAAATGGGTCCGGGAAGTCTTCACTTGTGAACGGCATCTTCGGTCACCCTAAATACACTCTAACGGGCGGAACTATTTTGCTTGACAATGAAGACATAACGCAGTTTGTTACTGAGGAAAAAGCACGCAAGGGTTTGTTTCTTTCGATGCAACACCTCCCAAATATTGCAGGTGTAACTCTTGTAAATTTCCTTCACCGTATTGCGAAAGAAGTGTATGGAAATACAGATTCTCCGATTGCGTTTTATGATGACCTCGTGAAGTCCGCAGATGAATTTGGTCTTGATAAGGGGTTATTGCTACGGGAAGTGAATAACGGTCTTTCGGGTGGAGAGAAGAAGCAAGCAGAATTGCTCCAGCTTATTGCACTGCGCCCCCAGTTCGCATTCCTTGATGAGATCGATGCAGGCATGGATCTTGATGTGCAGAAGAAGCTACACAGGGTTATTGATCACTTACGTAAGAGTGGGATGGGTATTGTGCTCGTCTCCCATCACTTGCACATACTCAAGGAACTCGCACCAGAATCCGTACTTGTGATGAAGGAAGGACGTATCGTCGAGTCTGGTGGTGCTGAGCTCGTCGATCGCATCCTGTCCGAAGGTTTTGCGGGGCTTGTCGAGTAATATGACGAAAGATATTAAAATAGAAGACATCGTGCGTGTGCTGAAACGCGTCATCGACCCTGAGATGCATATCGACATTTATTCACTGGGGCTTGTTTATGACATCAAGCAGAGTAGCGCTGGTGCACTCGTCACAATGACGCTCACGACGCCACTTTGTCCCTATGCAGATGAAATTGTTGCCGATGTAAAGAAAGCAGTTGAATCCCTTGGCATGCATGTGGAGGTCAAGGTAACCTTCACTCCTCCTTGGGTGCCGCCCGCAAACCTACGCGCAATTTTTGGCGTATAAAAAATGGACTTACGTCCATTTTTTATTTTCGGCTTTATTAAGATTAGAGGCCAACCTGAGCGAGCTGTGCCTTGATTGCCTGAAGTGGAAGAGCTCCATTGATGACGGTCTGCTTTCCTGTCTTCTTATTGAAAGCGACGGTGAATGGTGTTCCCTGAACGCCTGCACGTGCTCCGCTCTCAATGTCCTTCTGTACACGTCCTGCCATCTTTCCGCTATCAAGACATGCAGAGAACTTTGCTGCGTCGATTCCTGCGGTCTTTGCAATCGGATCAAGCTTTGCGCGATCGAGGGCATTGTTTCCAGGGCTGACGGAAAATACAGTGTCTACGAACTTCCAGAATCCTTCTGCTCCTGCAATCTCATTTGCACACTCTGCTGCTTCTGACTCCTTCTTTGAGTAGGTGTGGAAGTCGAGAGGGTACGAACGGTAGACCCACTGTACCTTGCCCTCGTAATCCTTCATGAGCTGATTCATGCTGTCATGATGTCGCTTACAGAATGGGCACTCAAGGTCGGACCATTCAAGGAGGACGACATCTGCGTTTGCATTGCCACGAATGTGGTCATCGCTGCGTATTGCGAGTTCTGCTTTATCTACAACTACTGCAGGTGGTTGTTGCTGGCCCGCGCCTGCATTTACAACTGCGGCTGGGCTTCCATCACGTGATCCTCCGAGGATGACTGCTGCGGCGATAAGGCCACCTGCGATGATGATTGCTACAGGAATCGCCATTGGATTTGCCTGTGGTGCTGCGTGAGCAACTGGCTGTGTGTGTTCTTCGTTGTTCATATTGGATGAGTATAACATGATTTTTATTAAGCAAGCATTGATTGAATGGTTTCTATAAGTGCTCGTTCGTGGACTTCGATTTGATCGCCGGAAATAAGGTTACGGACAATAATTGTTTCCTTTGTAAGTTCCTGTTCTCCGGTAATGAGTGCGACTTGAAATCCGCGTTTATTTGCATATTCAAGCTCCTTTCCGAGTGCACGGTCAGTGAGATAGACTTCGGTCGGAATATTCGCCGCACGCAGGAGCGCTGCTTGCTTCAAATATATGTTTCCATGGGTCGCAAGTGGCATTGCCGTGGTGATGATGACCGGTGCTATCGCTGAAGTATCTGCCTTGATGAGTCCAGTTTTGATGAGGCGAGGAAGGAGTCGTGAGACACCGATAGAGACACCAACTCCGGGGAGCTGTCGATCAATGAAGCTACCGGCGAGGTTGTCGTAACGACCACCTGAGGCAATGCTTCCGATGTCTGCATGATTATCAAGTCTTGTTTCAAAAACATTTCCTGTGTAATAGGCGAGTCCTCGAGCGATTGACAGATCGATACAGAAATGACGCTCGGAGACTCCCAGTGCGCGGAGTCCGATAATCATTTGTTCAATTTCCTCAAGTCCTTTCGTGAATTGAGTTCCTAGTTGCTGTGCCCTTAAACTGAGGAGTTGCTCATCAGTACTTCGCGTGTCTGTAAGCAGGGAAAGTGTGCGCTCTGCTACAGTGATGTTCATCCCACAGTTTTTGAGTGCGTGGATTGAGTCTTCATGAGACACCTTTTCAATGCGATCGATTACAAGCAGAGCTTCGGTGATTTTTGAATCATCGAGTCCTGCACCCGCAAGAATGCCCTGAAGAATTTTACGATTACCGATACGTATCGTGAAGTCTCCGATTGAAAGTTCGGTAAGAATATTCGCTATTACCGAAAGCACCTCTGCGTCATGGAGCGTGTCGAGAGTGCCATCTCCAATGACATCGATATCTGCTTGGATGAATTGACGATAACGTCCTTCACGAGGTCGCTCGCCACGGAAGACTGGTCCAATAGCATAGCGACGGAAAGGAAATGCAATCTCTCGTTGGTGTGCTGCAACATAGCGTGCCATAGGTACGGTATGGTCGAAGCGTAAGACAAGATCTTTGCTATCAGTAGGGGAATCTTTTGCCGGATTCATAAGGCGGAGTCCATACATCTGTGTACTGATCTCACCTTCTGATTTCGCAGTCATTACTTCCTCTCTTTCGACAAGCGGAGTTTCAATAGGGACAAAGCCTGCGCGCTCGTAGTGCTTGCGAATTACATCGAGCACTTTTTGTTGCGCGATTGCTTCGTTGGGGAGCAGTTCAGGAAAACCACTTGGGCTTTGCAGAAGATTCTTTGGAAAATCTGACATGTAGTTATAATAGCGTAAATACTGAGAATGGGGAATGGGAAAAAGCGTTGTTGCAGCAGTCTAAATTTCGCTTCAGAGGCTCTCTTAATGTCTTCCCATAAGCGCTTTTTTATGTTATGGTGCATGGATGAAAACTCCTCCCAAGCAAGATAAGCCACACGTGCCTTATCATCTACGCAATTACGGAAAAGTTGGTCCATCAGGCTCAATGAAGCAGGGTGATGGTCGTGAGGGTGTCCGCGTACGATTCACTCGTGGTATTCACGGTACTGATGATATTTTGAGCATGCCCTATCCACAGATAGCTTTTGTTGGCCGCTCAAATGTCGGAAAGTCTTCAATCATTAATGCTCTGCTTGGGGGCGTCTTTGCACGCGTTTCTGCGACACCAGGAAAGACTCAGGAGATCAACTTCTACACAGTAGATGACCGCCTCTTCGTTGTAGACCTTCCAGGCTATGGATATGCAAAACTTCCAATCCCGATTGCTGAGAAAATTCGTAAGCATATTCTTTGGTACCTAGGGAGCGATGAAGTCCGTCCAAAGGTCGTCTTGCTCATTCTCGATGCGCGTGTTGGGGTGACTGATGCGGACCGCGAGCTTATCAAGGTCGTTGAGGCAGAAAAGCATCCATTGCTTGTCGTGCTCAATAAGTGGGACAAACTCAATCAGTCTGAGGCGGTGCACGCAATGCGTAATTTTAAAGCTGAATTTCCACATCTCGAGGTGATGCCTGTTTCTGCGGAAAAGAAGTATAATGTTCCCGCACTTTTCGAGCGTCTCGAGCTCAAGAAATAGTACTAACCAAAACACCACTTGCGATGTGGTGTTTTTGTGTGTTCACATGCAAAATACCACTACTATAAACATGACGTACAGGAAAGTGGAGAGTATGCTGTATATAGAGCAGTTCATTGTATAGGGAGGCCAATATGGCCACGCAAAAAAGCAAATCCCCGAAGAGCCCCTGGAACTCGCAGAAGCTGCATACGTTCATTCAGAAGGTCATCGATAGTGGTGGCCTCAATGTGACGGATGAAATTCCGACGAATCTCTTGCATGCCGCGATTGCGGAACGCGAGGATCTTGTTCGGCTTTTCACGAAGCAGTTTCCGTTTACGAAAACAGCGATTCAGGAACACCTCGGCAATCTTGTCTGGACGAAACAGCGGACGAAGTTGATCGAGGCGTATTACAAGAATGGTGAAACTGACGAAAAGATCGCCAAGCACTTCAGCTATCTTCCGCTTTCCATCCTCCGCGCGCGTATGCGCTGGATTCGAGGGAAGGGGATGCCAAAGACTCCGCCCCCGCGCGTGCACGGCTTGTTCCGTGTCATTCCCGATGGGCAGGTCGTCGAGGAGGTGAAGGTCGAAGCTTCGACGCTCGAAGAGCCGATCATCCTTTCTGACAAGGTCGAGGGCATCGTTCCTCTCCAGTCATTGATGTTCGGTTTGCCCTATGATCCGTGCATGACGCATCTTGTCCCTCGCTGTGCGATGGAAGTTGCGGAGCGCACGAATCATGCGGTCGTCATCGCAGGAGGACTCCTGCATCTTGATGTTCGCCAGGCGAGTGCCGCAACAGCGAATCGTATCGCGCGCATGAGTGCGCTCGATATCGATCCTGCGGTCTTCCCGACCGCGTACAAGAAGCGCGTCGAGCTCATTATGAAAGACGAGCCTGACACGCCGATCTTCACGACGTTCGCGGAAGACCTCGAGAATCTGCTTTCGGGCATTCGCAAGGTATTCCAGGATACGAGCAAGAAGGGTGCGGTTCCGCGCTTTACGGTGCCACTCTTCCTGATGCTCACTTCGGGTGAACGCGATCTCATCGATCGCTGTGCGCATTACGAAATTCGTTACAATGTGCTTCGCGAAGCGAAGCGCTTGAATGACGAACGTGCGCGCCTCAGTGCGCTCATGCGTGCTGACCCTGAGAACGAATCCTTTAAGGAGTCGCTCGAGGCCATCGACGACGAGATCAAGCGGACGCTGCAGACTTACGTGTCGAAAGACAACCGACGTCGTGCGTATGATCGCCTCTATAACTACATCGTGCAGGAATTGCTTTCGGCGATTCCAGGTTCGCGCTTTGTGGGGATGAATCAGGTCACGTTTTTCCACAAAGGGAAGACCTGGCGCATCAGCGAGGCTGGTCGTGACAAGAAGAGCGCGAAGTTGCTCGATCACGAAATGCGTAATCATCTGAACGGGCTCACCCTTACGGGCGGGCTTGCCGACGTGGAGATCATCGTCAATCGGTGGTCGCTGTATGGGGCGATGTCGCTCCTCAATGACACGAAGGCTGAACAGAAGCGTTTCGTGCAAGTGGTGGTGCCTCCTCCGACTTGTGATGTCGCGCACGTGCGCGCACATATGTTGAGGGAAGGGCTATTCGAAAATCGTACTCAGGCGGAGCGCTTCTTCAATGAGTCGCTCTTGGAGCCGGGTATGTTCACGCTCAGTTCTCGTGAGGGTCTCGTGCGCGTCGGCTGCTACAAGATTGCTGCGTTGCAGTATCAGGGCGGCATGCTTGCGTCGAGGCGCAAAGAGATTGAGGCGCGTAGGGAGCAGTACTTCACGTTCATGCTGACGAGCGATTTGCACGTCGGACATGCGTGGGAATGGCATGCGCGTTCACCGAAGAAGGGTTTGCTTGATATGACGAGTGCGATCTTTACTCTCCTTAGGGAGCATAACGGGATCGGTCGTATTCACTCGTATCTCATTCCTGACGATCTGGTGCATGGCGCGAATCATCCGTACCATCTGCAGCCACACGAGCAACGCTTGAGTGTGCATGCACTGGAAGCGATGCGCGCGAAGGAATTGGAAGAGGTGAAGACCACGCAGAGCACCAAAGAGCTTCGCAAGAAGCTCAAGGAGCGGTGGGACTTCTCGATTGACCAAGTGGTGAAGGGTGCGAGCTATCGTCCGGAAGAACAGTTCAGAAAGTTCATCTACATGACGCTCGTTCCCAATGCCGACATGCTTGGGAATATCGTGGCCACCTACTGCCAGTCGTCGGCGCGTTTCGTGCCGGCGAGTGAAGTCCTCAAGGTGCCAAAAGATTCTCGCGATCTTACCGTCATTGCCTTTGGCAACGGTAATCACTGGATGAATTCTGGTATCCGTGGTGAGAGCTTCATTTCGGAAAGTTTCATCGCCGCCGAAGTCCTCAAACCGCATCTGATGCAGTATGTCCCTCGGGACTACCATCATAAGTTGCTTGAGGAGTATTCTCCGCTCGTTGGAGCACCGCTCCATGGGCAGGATGCGCTCGGTTTGGCCCGGCTTAATCTGGGTCATAATGTCGAATATGGCGTCGCCTTGCGGGGGAGCCCTGCACGCTATGGTGCTGCGAATGGTTTCGGCCTTGCCGAGACTGCGCACAATGCCATCGAGCGTGGCAATTACAATGGTATCTTCCGCGGAGTGCAAATGACCGTCGAATTTTACGGTGATAAGCACAAGGCTGCCGCTATCTTCGCTCCGGGTTATCTCGGTGTGATGTCCGGCACTGCTGCGACTGAGGATCCCTTCAGTATTCATGGGTTCTCTCGTGTACACAATGCAGGCGTCTTCGCTTCGCTCTGCGCCGCAGGAAATGAATTTGGTCCCACCTTCGTCACGTATTGCCCCGCGCCGTGGCTGAAGGACTGCATCGAAAAAGAACGCGTGGTGGATTTCCGGAATATCCTTCCGAATCCTATGTAAACAATGCCCCCCCAAGTGGGGGCATTTTTTTGAGCAGTTTTGCTCATCGTGTTATACTATACTCATGGCAACTATAGCACTCATCATTGCAGAGGAAGGTTTTCAGACAAAGGAATATAATGATACGAAGCATATGCTCGAAAGCGCAGGGCATAAGGTTATCACTGTATCCGTGCATGGGGGAGTGGCAATCTCAAATATCAACGAGCACATTGCGGTCGATATGAGTCTTTCAGAGCTTCAGCTCGAAAGCATTGATGGTGTGTATTTGATTGGGGGTCCAGGTGCATTACGTGCTCTCGATAATCCTGAGATGTATAAATTCCTTGCATCGGTACGCGACCTTCCTGGGATGGCATATGGTTCTATCTGTGTATCGACGAGAGTGCTCGCAAAAGCACATGTACTTGAAGGTCAGAAGGCCACAGGATGGAATGGTGACCGACAACTCGGAGATATTCTTTCTGCAGGAGGTGCCACCTACATCCCACAACCAGTTGTCGAAGATGGCCGTGTTATCACCGCCGATGGTCCTATCTCTGCCGCAGGCTTCGGCACCGCTATAGCGAAGCGTTTCAAGACTTCATAATTTGGCGAACTTTATCTTGTTTCATCATGTGATTCGCTCACCGTATAACCCATACGCCTCGCTAGAATTCACATGACTCCAACAAGACAAATTTCATCCAAATTCTGAAGTCTCTCGTTTGAGATATGATGCTTTATGCTAATTTATTGTTTCAACAAAATTTAGGTAATAAAAATTCCCCTAGCGGGGAAATTTTTATTACCACTGCTGACGTGGGCGGAACTCGCGCTGTGGGCGATCCTCCTTTGGGCGAGCGATGTTCACCGTAAGACGGCGACCACCGAACTCCTTGTCATGAAACATGTCGATAGCTGCATTTGCCATCTCCTCAGTGTCCATCTCTACGAAACCGAATCCGCGTGAGCGGCGAGTTTCGCGATCTGTCACTATAGAAGCTGACGTTACAGTACCAGCAGCAGCGAACGCGTCCTTGAGCTCCGTATCTGTTGTAGAATATGGGAGACCACCGACGTAAAGCTTTATTGCCATAATACTCGGGAATTTACATTAAAAATCGTGACGACCTTCCCGAGATACTTAGGGCAGTTAGCCCTAGACGCACGAGAATCACACGAACTTCATTATAGTACACTATTCCTGGGGAATAGCAAGGATAGTAAATAACAGTGGAATATCCCATAAAAACAAAACAAGACCTTGCGGTCTTGTTTTTTAACGCCACTGCTTCCTCTCGGGGACGAAGGTGAGCGCATGTCCACTCTTGCTTGCACGACCAGTACGACCGATGCGGTGCACATAAGTGTCATAGTCATTTGGAAGGTCGTAGTTTACGACCATGGTGATATCGGCGATATCGATACCGCGAGCCGCAACATCAGTTGCAATGACCGCCTGCACTGTACCTGAGGCGAGTGCCTGCACAGCACGCTCACGCTCACGATTACGCATGTCTCCATGGAGTGCGAGTACACGGAATCCACGCTTATTGAGTGTCTCTGCAAGGCCATCAACGTGACGCTTCATTTCGCGGAAGATAAGTACCTTATTCGCATTGTCTCCATTCAAGATATCCGAGAGCTTCTCGATTTTGTCCGCTTCGTCACGTACGCGCACGATGTTCTGTTCCACTGCGCTTGCAGTGTCACGAGACTTGATTGCGATCGTTGTAGGATCCTTGAGGAACTTACGGCAAAGTGCACGAATCTCATCAGAGAATGTCGCTGAGAAGAAAAGACTCTGGCGATCCTCCGGCATTTCGCCGAGGATGAAGCGCATATCATCAATGAAACCCATGTCGAGCATACGGTCTGCCTCATCGAGGACGACCGACGTATAACCCTTCATGTTGATCTTTCCCTGGAGCATAAGGTCTTTGACACGACCTGGCGTACCGATGACCGCATGTACTCCTTGGCGAAGTTCACGGATCTGACGATAGATAGGAGCGCCGCCGACACACGTCACTGAGAAAAGATTCATTCCCTTTGTGAAGTCTTGGAAAGCATCCTCGATCTGCGTCGCGAGTTCGCGTGTAGGAGAGAGGACAAGGATTTTCTGATTAGGATTTGCAACGAGCTTGTTGATGAGGGGGATGAGGAATGCTGCGGTCTTTCCTGTTCCTGTTGCAGCAATACCGATGATGTCTTTGCCGGTAAGAACTACAGGGATAGCCTGGTCTTGAATTGCAGATGGCTTTACAAAACCCTTTGCCGCTAGATTTGCGGCAAGCTTCTCGTGAATTCCAAAGTCATTGAAGACATGCTTTGCATCATATGATTCCTGTTCGCTCTTCGTTGCCTTGTTGATGAAGCGTGCCTCATCGATGATATTCTTATTGAAGCCACGTCCGCGACCACCACCATTTCGCGATCCGCCGGAGCGAGAACCAAATGATGGACGCCCGAATGAGCGTGCGGGTGCACGGCTTGGTGCAGCTGATGCACCACGGTAACCACCACGAGTACTGTGCTCTGCGTGTGGCGTACGACCTGATGCTGGTGCTGCGGAGTGACCACGGTAACCACCGCGAGACTCATCACGTCCAAAAGAGCGCTCGCGCGTTGCGGGTGCTGCTGCATGACCACGATAGCCCCCTGTTTTTGGTGCTGTGCTGCGTGCGCGGCTGCGAGGAGATTCCTCTTGTGCGCGTTCGCTACGATTGCGATTACGTGAAGACTTTGGTGCCGAAGGATGCAGTGGGCGACCACTGCGCGGAGACTTTGCTCCGAATTTTTTGATACGCATTATGTATGTGATTTAATTCAATGTAAATCACGTTTTAAGCCCACTAAAGAGAATGGCTATGTAATGACGTACAGAGATGTTGGAAAGTTGCACTATATCATGTTCGTTCGTTCGTGTCAAGATAATCCATGCATCTGCTATAATGAACCAATGGAAATTCGCGTGAAGATAACTCCAAACGTAAAAAAGGAATCGGTGGAAGTGCTTCCTGACGGGCGTTATCATGTTGCTGTGAAAGCTGACCGCAAAGACGGGCTTGCAAACGATCGCATGAGAAGTTTATTGGCGGTACATTTCAATGTTCCCATCTCCTCCGTCAATCTTATTGCAGGACATACGAGCCCCACAAAGACTGTGAGGATTAATGGCATTAAATAGCATTGGGGACATAACCGCGCATGGCCTTTTTCTAATGCTATAATGGTCACATGAGTAAAATTGAAATGCAGGTACTTACCGCATCGGGTTGTACGCATTGTCATCATTTTTTGAAATTCTGGAATGCTGAGTCTGCATCCTGGGAAAACATAACGCTTCGTGAAATCGACATACTTGATAGAGAAGGGCAGCAGATGGTGGCGAAGCATCATATTTTTTCTCTTCCTGGTGTGGTGATACAGAATAGATTAATTTCGACGGGAGAAGTTGATGTTCCTCGTTTTCGTGAAGCATTGAGTGCGATCGCTGCTTAGAACTTTTTTACATACCATGCAACCTTTATACAGAATGCGCATCATCCCAGCGCTCAGCGTTATCCTGGTTTTCATTGCAGTACTTGCAATGATTTCTTGGGGTCTTTTTTCGCAGACAATATTTGGGGGTGGTATTTCGGTGACTAGTTTTGGATGGTATGTATATGCATTTGCTTCGGGCATATTTCTTCTTGGGTCTCCTGCGGTCTTTCCCTTTACGCTTACCGTGATTCCGATGGCGACGAAGCGCCGCCTCGGCAATGCCGTTGTGCTTTCATTTGCTTTTAGCATAGGTGTGCTGCTTATGCTTGTGGCTGTTGGTTTCTTCTCGGGGCTATTTGGATTGATTGGGTTCGATATGTTCTCACTAACGGTCCCCGTCACCTTGCGCGTAGGGATGCTTGTGCTCGGGGTTATAGCATACGTACTCGCACTTCCCGAAGTCGATCTTATGCACATTGTTCGTGGTCGGGTGGGGGACAAGGTGACCGCTATGCTCTCGGGTGAGCATCGGACGTTCAGTGCGTTTATTCTCGGAGTATTTCTCTCTATTGTTAATATTCATCCTGCGACTTTGTTGTTGCTTGGTGCAGTAATGCTTTCTGGTGATCCATTGCACGGCGCAGGGTTGCTACTCATGCATGCGATTGGAAGGATTATCCCACTGCTCATTGCGCTCACGATTGCAGCACTTGGGATTGATGTTTCTGAATGGATAAGCGAGCGCAAAGAACGAATGCGTATACTGCTGGGATGGGTCATCATTGGTGTTGCGGGTCTACTTATTGATGGTGCACTCACTGGATGGACAGAGTGGCTTAGGCTCGGATCCCCGATGCAACAATTTTTCCACGATCGTTTTGCCCTCGCGATCCTTTGGCTTGTTCCACTCTGGGTGCTCTATTTCATGGAATCGCGCCGCATCTATGGAAGCCCTCTCCTTGAATTAAAAGTGTACGAGCGAGCAATAGACCGTATGGAATATGAGCGTCGAGCGCTCATCCACACATTGCATTTTAGGGAGAGTGCAAATGAATTGTATATTGCAAAGATAGAGCGTCAGATGGATGTGCTCTTAAAGAAGCGTCGTATTATAGAGAGCGGGCTTCGACATTCCACAGAGGAGAGTTTGCGAGGAAAGGTGACCGAGCGTCTTGAGGAGCGCTTGCTCGTCATGCGTTTCGCGTTTACCGTGGCTGCCTCTTTGCTCGTGGTGACTGTACTTTCATTGTTTTCTATTTAAAAATCCCCGGGTGGGGATTTTTAAATGTATTGCGCATCAAGCTCATCATCGATAACTGCAGAATTCGCAAGTTCTTTTTTCTTGTAGAAGTCATGAACGATTTGACTTGCCGCATAAAGGTCGCCCATGGCAACACTTTCAATAAAGTCACTGTAGAGGTCAGGATTGCTCTGTGCAAGTTCGCTCTCAAACGCATCGCGAAATTCGTGATAATGCGTCGTGAGGGAAAGCATCGCATCTTTGTCACCCTGTATTGCGCGTTCGCGTTCTGCTTGTTGTGCCTCGGGTAGAGAGTCGACAAAATATGCAAAGCAGGCATCATTCTCTGCTCTAAACATTGCAGTATGTTCCGGGGGCAGGCTTGCTAGTTCGTCTCCAAAGATTGCCTGCGCAAGCAGTTCATGGTGCTCATTATTGATTGTCGGTGTTTGCTCTTGCTGCATACTTCAGAATAAGGGGAGCGCTCTTTTCAAAGAACTCCTTGTCTTTCGGGTGAGTAAGAAGCGCCGCTACATCATGTAGAGGGACCCAGCGCGCTTCTGGATTGGCAGGATCGTGAGGATTCAGTTTCTCAGCGTCAGTGCGGAAGAGATACATAGTGATCGTACGCAATTCATCAGGATCATCACTATTTAGCTTTGTGCGCATACGTTCATAGAAACCTAGTGGTGCCAGGAAATGCAGCTTCTCTGTAGGAATGCCTGTTTCTTCCCAAATCTCGCGGATAGCAGCATCTTTCGGCTCCTCTCCACGCTCAACATGCCCTTTGGGGAGTGACCAAGAGTTATTGTTTTGATTGACCACGACAACGCCAAAATTTGGGTTGTAAATTATACCTCCAGCAATGTGAATCATACGATTATAGTAGCATAGCTCAGCTATTCTGCATCCCCCGTGTGGGGTTAGCGTGCAGTGCAAGAAGTGGTGTAATACTTGTTCAATATTAAGCCCCACCTACATTTCATATGATATAATATCTTCGTGAACGCACACGTCACACACCACAAGCTCTTTTTTGTTGTGGGTGCTTTGGCACTCTTTTTTGGAATGCGTGCATTCGCTCAAGACGCAAATCCTCCACAGATTTCGAATATTCAAATTGGGGGTCTGACTGCAACAAGTGCGGTCATTACGTGGGATACAGACAAGCCTGCAGATTCACAGATTAATTATTGTCTTACAAAAGATTACGGTATTGCGCGAGATCCTGGTGCAGACAAAACGAAGCATACAGTTACACTGATGGAGCTTGATCCATCAACACTCTACCACTTACGCGTGGGTTCTCAGGACTCTAGCGGCAACCAAGCACTTTCCGGTGACTACACACTTATTACTAAGGGTGCGCTTACACTCAAGACCGAGCAACGGCTTTCACCTCAGGAAACTGCACATGTTGAGAAGGTGGTGCAGGAGATTCAGCAGATACAGACAACAGAGGCCTTAGAGATTGTTCAGAAAGAATTAACGAAGGTTACAAAGCAGGTGGCGAAGCCCCCGTATATTATGGGTCCTCCACGTATCGCGGAGATTGGTATGGATTATGCCATTGTTGCATGGGAGACGGACGATCCCGCATCTTCGATCATTGAGTATTCAAGAGAGAGTGAATATGACGTCGCTCGTCCTGATGCGTATAGTGCGCAGACTGAAGAGGGTGGTATGACGAAAGAGCACTCGGTGCGTATCGTTGGACTTGTCTCAGGTACAAACTATCACCTCCGTGCAGGATCGAAGAATTCTCTTAACCTTGTTGGATATTCGCGCGACGTTTCGTTTATGACGAAGTCACCGATTCCGACAGTGCAGAGCTTCCGTGTGATTAAGGCAGAAGCAGATAGTGCAACACTTGGTTGGAAGACGACTGTGCCTGCAGCGGGAATCGTTGAGTATACTGATATCAAAACGAAACAAGTACGCTCCGCTGGTTCGCCGGTGTTCGCATCGACGCAGGCAGTGAAGATCGCTGGTCTCAAGCTTGGCGCGCGCTATATGGCAGTCGTCAAAGCAGAAAATGCAGCAGGGGAGAAGGTGACGAGTGATCCGCTCTACTTCTCTACCGTGAAAGATACGACTCCACCAATCATCAGTAAGGTGACGAATGAATCGACGTTGTATCCTACCGCAGAGGCAAAGGTGCAGACTATCGTCTCATGGGCGACTGATGAACCGGCATATTGTACCTATCACTATCGTGCAGGTCTCAATCCAAGCGTAGAAGCAACGAACTTCGAGGAAGAGAAGGAGCCTCGAACGAATCATGTTGAGGTTATTATCGAGTTCATGCCTTCAACGGTCTACCAGTTTTGGATGACCTGTCGCGATCCTTCGAGAAATGCGTCTGAATCTGAGAAATTCGTTTTGTTCACTCCAAATAAGGAGAAGAGCATTATTGATATTATTCTCGAGAACTTCCAAGGTGCGTTCGGTTGGGTCAAGAATATCGGTAAGTAATAAAAAGAAAACCGCTCCGGCGGTTTCTTTTTATTACTTACCGATTTCTTGCCCACTACTAGCGGCCGCGGCCTTTTTGCTCGGACCAGTCTCACGCTTCGCTCTCGTCGTACCACATGTACGTCGTCGAGCTCCAGCGAGGCTGTTGCGAGCAAAAATTCGCGCGGTTTCATGGTGTTGGTTATATGTAAATGCATAATGCACAATTACAAAGTCAATTCACTTGCACGATATTTTGGGAGGAGTAATCTTATGTATAGAGAACCACTTTCCTAAGGAGGGAATCATGTTCAGTCGAATGTTCTTCCGCACGCTTTTCGTCACGCTCCTTGTACTCGTGCTGCTCCCTTTGGTGGGATGCAGGGAGCCCGTGTACTATGCGGACACTGGTCCGCCACCTGTCGTGTACACCGAGTATAATTATTTCGGTGTGCCGTATTACTACTGGTACTGGGGTGGCGTGCGCTATCATAGCTACCGTCATCCACATCGTCATCATCACAGACATTACCCGATACTGCCACCGCCACATGTGCGTAGGCCTGCTCCGCATCGTTCCGTCGTGACCGATCCTCCAACAAGGGGAAGAGAGCTGCGTCGGCCAGAACGTCAGCAGTCTGCACCTCCTCCTCGTCTGCAGCAACAGCGGCCAGCATCTCCGCCGGCGGGAAGACCACAGGGGCGCGATGTGCAGCGTCCACGCGAGAGACCGCGCTAGCTTTCTAAGGCACGCTACGCGTGCCTTTTTGTTGCAACAATAAAACCGCTTTCGCGGTTTTATTTCTTTGAAGATGCATCGGGGGTGAACGTGATCGAGAACGAAGTTTGTTCGTCTGTTGTTGTTGCAACAAGTTCTACTCCAAGAAGATCAGCAAGTGCGCGTGCGACATGTGGTCCGAGTGATGAGCTCGTCATTTCTCCGGTTGTCGGATTCTTGCTTACTCGCTCAAAAATGTCTTTGCGCATGTGCTCAGGCACTGGTGGTGCATTGTCAGCAATAATAATACGTGCCATTACTGCTTCTCCAGTGTTAAGAGTGAATGCGCGTAGGCTGATTGCATCTGAGGCACCACGTGTACGCTCGAGTGAGTAGGTGTAGAGTGACTGCAAGATATCAGCGAGGATGATGTGATCAGTGCTGATAATGATTGGCTCAGGGGGTGGGACGTACACAACTTGTGTTCCATGCGCCTTAGTGCGGCGTGCGGTGATTGTGAGTAGATTGTTGATGACCGCATTGATATCAGTTTGTGCGCGAGAGATGACAATCTCTTTGCGTTCAATACGCGCAAGGAGGGTCAGGTTGCGCACGACATCAAGGACATGGTCATTGCGATCTCGTATACGCATCAACGTTTGTTGCTCGAGCTTGCCAAGCAAGTCAAGAGAGGGTTCAAGTGTGCGAATGCCCCATTTGATCGCTGTGCTTGCCTCGGCGATATCTCTTGATGCGATATGGGTGTACTCGTTGCGTAATTCCTCCATTTCGTGCTGATGCTCACGGCCCTCCTCGATGCGTTCAATGTTTCGCTGTAGACGATTGATAATAAGGAAGAAAAGGAGGAGTAATGTTGCAGCAAGGCTTATCTCTACAACGAGAGCAAGATACGCATCATGCATGCGGTCAGTGAATCGGTGGACAATAAGGATGATCGCGACAGTGAGCGCGCCCAAAAATACACTCGCAAATGATGGACAGCGATAGAAGGGAATATTCAAGCGTTTACAGGACGAAAAAGCAGAAAGCTTAGAGGACTTCATTGGATATATTATACGTCTTCATATGCCCTCGGGCAAGTGGAAGAACAATTGGTTAGTTACTTCATGCTGGTACTGTAAAGGGAAGCCTTGGTACAATGTCACTATGGCAAAACCGATCGTATATATCGATCATGTTGAGATCACTTACAACCTCGGTCAAGAGAACGAGTTCAAGGCGAATAAAGGAACGACGCTCGAGGTGTTTGATCAAGAGTACATTATTTTATTTGGTCCCTCAGGATGTGGAAAGTCGACGCTGCTCTACTCTATTTTTGGCGTGCTCGCTCCGAGCGCGGGAAAGATGTATGTGAATGGTGAATCGATATACGACTACGCTCCAATGGACATGGTGTACTTCCAGCGCAAGACGATGGGAATCATGTACCAACAGTTTAATCTTATTCCATCAATTACTGTGCTCGATAATGTCGCACTCCCGTTGATCTTTGATGGTGTTGGTCCGCGCGAACGTGAAATCCGAGCAATGGAATTGTGTAAGCGTTTTACTGTAGATAAGGTTGTAGACAAGTTGCCGACTCACCTTTCGGGAGGTCAGCAGCAGCGTGTTTCTGCTGCACGTTCCCTAGTGAATGATCCGCAGATTCTTATCGCCGATGAGCCGGTTGGAAATCTCGACTCAGTGACCGCAGCAGCAGTCATGGCTACGCTCGATGAGATCAACCAACGCGACAAGAAGACAATTTTCCTTGTTACGCACGATGCAAAGCTGCTTCCTCGCGCACATCGCGTGGTCTATCTTGATGATGGAAGGGTGCTCAGGGTGGTGCCTAATCCCGAGAAGGAACAGATTGTGAAACTTGAGGCGGGATCCACAATCATAACGGAGATTGAGCAGGTGGCACGCATTTATCCTTATGATAGCCCAAGGGAGTTGCAGGCGAAGAGTTTGATCAACTTTCTTACCGAAGAGCTTTCATTCGATCAGATATTGAAGTTACAGAAATTGACGGAGCAGGTTATTGAGGGTCGTTTGGATTATCCACAGTACATGCAAATCTTGATGCGCAGCGAGCATGATGGAGGAATCGGTATTCCTGTTGCGCGCGCAGGCATTATGGTTGATCGACTAAAGCTCATCATTGAGCATGCACATGACGTCGAGCGCTATCGTCGAGCAACATCAAAAGATGGTTCGGAGACATATGTACGCAATACTGAATACGTCAATCGTATCGCTGAGTTTCTTGCCACACAGGCTGCACTCGCGCTCGATGATAAGGCGAAATTGATGTTTGAGGATATCATCAAGCAGCGTATAGGAGGATTTACGCGTAAGGAGGATTTCCTCGCACAAATTCAGATGAAAGTAGAAGATGGCGGTGTCGGAATGCATGCGAAGCAAGCATTTGACGTTACTCGATTGATAGAGAAATTGATTGCACTCGGTATTCAGCGTACTGCTCACCATTAAAATACATACTTATGAGATTACATGATATCGGAAAACTTTCGACGCGTATGTTCAAGACGAACCCTGCGCGTACATGGCTGACCATCGCGGGTATGGGCATCGGTACGGGGGCAGTCGTGACACTCGTTGCGCTTGGTTTTGGTATGCAGAATATCATTCTTGAGCAGATCGTCTTTGGTGAGACATTGCTCTCGCTCTCTGTGTCTGCGCCGCTGACGAGAGGTGTTCCGCTCAATGATGCGGCACTTGCAAGCTTCCGCTCCATGCCACACGTCAAAGATGTTGCAGGAATGGCGCAATTCCCAACACTCATTTCAATGAAGGGACTTACGGGAAATGCATTCGTCCAAGGTGTTGATCCTGCATACTATCGTTATACGGGAGCAAGTGCTGTTGCAGGAGAATTGCATACTGATAAGAACAAGAACGCGACGAGTGACGGCGTAGTGCTTACGAAAGCATTGCTCAAGCTATTTGAGATAAAGGAGCCGAAGGATGCAATTGGTCAAATTGTGACGTTCCGTGTACTTGTGCCTGTTGATGAGACAGGTGATATGCAGGAGGTACCTATCGAGCGTAACTATCGTGTCGTTGGCGTGTCTAATGACGATGCGTTCATATCAGCATTTATGCAGCTTACTGAGCTCCGCAACTATGTGCAGATTGCACAATATGAAAAGGCTCAGGTACGCGTAGTATCGAGCGAGTTTCTTCCAGCAACCACCGCGCTTGTTATTGCAAAAGGATTTATGGTGACCGCACTCAGCAAGACCGTCGATCAAGCAAACAAGATCTTTAGTGGTATCCAGGTCGTCCTTGCGGTCTTTGGTAGTATCGCGCTTGCGGTTTCTGCGATTGGTATGTTCAATACGATGACCGTTACATTGCTTGAGCGCACAAAAGAGATTGGTATCATGCGTACGCTTGGAGCTTCTGCTCAAGACATTAAGATTCTCTTCCTGTCTGAATCAGTCATCGTGGGCTTCCTTGGGGGTATCATGGGAATTGTCTTCGGACTAGTGATTGGAGGGACACTGAATGGGCTCGTTAATCTTGCGGCAGCAAGTTTCGGTGGGAAATCGATGTCACTATTTTCTTTTCCAATCCCATTCCTTGTATTCATTGCGACATTCTCAGCATTGGTGGGATTCATGACAGGAGTCTTCCCAGCAGTGCGTGCATCGAAGCTCTCTCCGCTTGATGCTATGAGGTACGGATAATTAAAAATACGGCTCTGCCGTATTTTTAATTATTCCTTAGCGTATTGTGAGCCGCGGTTATTTTGTCAGGATCGCTCGCTTTTCGCCCTCGCCGTACCATCGTACGTCGTCGGGCTCCAAAGCTGAGCGCTGCTGACAAAATTCCGCGCGGTTTCATATATCGAGGGTGAGTGGCTTCGAAGCTAATGCAAAATTCACATTCGAAGACTCATAAAATGCATGGCGGGGGAGTCATGGTTGGGAAATAGCAAGTAAGAAAAGACTTTTTGAGGAGTCGACTGTGGATAAGATGCAAGCTAATTGCACTTGTATGGTGTATAATAATGTTAATAATCTGCATATATGGACGGGAAATTATTTCATTGGGGGACAGCAGGTAAGATTACGGTAGCAACCGGAATTTTTGCTTTGCTCACACTTATCGCGGTGTCGACCGTTGGTGTATTTAGTATGCAAGCTTCAGCGGGTGGCACTGGTGCAGCAACCTCAACAGTGAAGGTGCTCAACACTCCTCCTCGTTTTAATGCAGCTCCTCGCGAAGTTGTTATTTCAGCAACGACAACACCAACGCTTAACGGCTCAGTTGTTGTCTGGTCAGCAGATGCATATGACAGCTCAAGCAATAACATTTATTTGCTCATCTGTAGGACAAATGGAGCTCCAACTGCAACTACCTCTGCACAGCCTGTTTGTGCTGGCGGCGCAGGCAATAACCTTGCAGTCACAAGCGGTACTCCTCCAGCGCCAGTCTATCCAGCAACTGCAATAGTGTATGCGACTTCAAGTCCAATTACAGATAATGTAAATGAGACGATACAATGGTATGCATTCGTTTGCGATGATGTCGTAGGCTTGCCTAAGTGCTCAAAGGTAACTGATCCATTGATTCAGGGTGCTCTCCCAAATCCTGAGGCCTCACCACTTGTTATCAATCATCCTCATACATTTAGCTTAATAACAAATAACGGACCAAGAGATCCAGGTCAGGCAATTACCTTCACTGCTTCGTCAACTGAGGTTACGCATCAGGACACCATCAATGGCCCTGACCTTGCAACGCTCTTTCTCTGTAAGGCACCTGACTTCACCGGAAGTGATTGTGGGCCAGGAGGTAAATGGGCTTCATCGACCGTAGCCGTACAGACTAATCCGACTGCAGGGTGGACATTTACTATTCCAATGGTAAATGGTGCGACGACAACCTATCCATATATTCTCGACAGTCGCCAGCAGCAGGCAATAGGTGCAGCGCAGGGTTCCTCGACGACCTTTACGGTCAATAATGTTGCGCCAACAATCGTTCCTGGTACTATCGCGCTTATCGATCAATTCGCAAGTACATCGCTCAAGCTCGTCGTTGAGAAGGGTGAGACACCAAACTTCAAGCTCTCATTCCAGGTTCAGGATAATAACTCCTGCAAGACCGCAGCGGGTGGCAATCAAGCATCTAGCACAGCGATTACGGTCTACCGTAGTGGTTATGCAGATGCGTCATGTAATGGGCTCGCAAATGGCCAGCACAACTACAACAGCTGCTATTCAAGCGCCGATGCAAGTGCAACATGGAATGTAACTTGTGCACCTGATCCAACATATATGTCAGACACTTGTGCAGGAACTGGTGACACAACAGTGGCTTGGTCTTGTTCTTTCCCACTATGGTACACAACGGATCCTACAGACTTTGGTTCACCATGGTCAGGAGAGCAGATGAAGGTAAATATCATTCCTATGGATAGCTCAGGAGCTACAACCTCAAACTTGAGATTGACTGGTTCTGAGATGAATATTCTTTCTGCGCTCGGTCTCACTGCAAATACCTTTAGTTTCGGTGGTTGGGAGCCTGGTCAAGGAAATACGAATCTCGGTGTTGACGATTTAGGCGCAACGACTTCGTTGCTCCAAATTCAAGCAACGGGTAACGCATCCCTTGATACGAATATTTCGGGTACAGACATGTGTGTAGGCTATCCAGCATGTTCAGGATTGCCTGGTGACACGATTCCTGCGGGTCAGGAGCGTTATGCGACGAGCACCGTGCTTTATGCAAGTGGTATTACGCTCGCAACAACAACACCAAAATTCTTTGATTTCAATATTCTTAAGTCAACTTCAACCTCAACGCCAAGTATGGGTACACTCTACTGGGGTATAACCGTGCCTGCAGCAATTACCGTTTCGGGTGACTATAAGGGTCAAAATGCAATTGATGCAGTGGTGAATGCCTCTGCCATCTGGTAACAAAAAACCGCTTCGGCGGTTTTTTTGTTCCATGGCTTGGTTGCAGGTGTAATTGCAATTTTGTAATCACATCTTATACACATTCTGTGAGTAGCGTTGTCTGTTAAAGGATGATAAAATACACACAAGCACACACATGCAACGCCGAGCAATCTTTTTTATTGCGGGAGCTTTGTTATCTTGGCTGATGCAGACGAATGTCGCGTTAGCTGGTTTTGGTATTACACCTCCATATGTCCATAATGAAACACTTCGTCCGGGAAGTGATTTCACACAGGAGATCATCGTCGTTCGCTCGGATCCAACTGAGGATCTCAATGCAGAGCTTACGGTGAATACACCTGGTTTTGAATCTTGGATCTCAAGCGATCGCGGCATGAAGTTCTTGCTGCCAAAGGGTGAGAGTCAGGTACGTCTGAAGATCGCGGTACATGTTCCTGATAATGCAAAGTTGGGTGACTATCGTGGAAGCATTCGCATACGCACTGCAGGAACCGGAGAACCTGGGTCAGGTATCTCTCTGGTGCTTGGTGCGCAGATTGATGTCTTGCTCAAAGTCCGCGATCAGATTTTCGACTTTGAAGTGAGGCGTGTTGAAATCTTCGATGCCGAGGAGGGTCACAAAGTCTTGTGGTTGAACTATCCAGGTAAGGTGACCTTCGCGATGCAGCTTGAAAACACGGGTAATATTCCCGCTGCTCCATATAAGATTCGTTTTGAAATCTACGATATTACCGGAAGGCAACTCTTGGAGACTACAGAGAATACCAATAATATTAAAGAAATCCTCCCGTTTGCTTCTCAGCGCGTCGAAGCCTACCTTCCTACATTCCTTCCTACGGGGTCTTACCGTGTGAAGTACAATGTTATGAAGGAAAAGGATTCTTCTGCACAGGTGGGGGAACTGACGCTTTCGGTGTTTCCAAATGGAACCATTGCAGGGTATAAGCCATATGGCTTTGAAGGACTTTCTATTGCAGATAAATTGACCCTCATTCTTCCTGTTGTTACAGTCAGTCTTGCAATTATTGCACCAGTACTTGGACGTAAGAAGCGCCGCGCACGCCGCGCACGTGAGGAAGCTAAGGCAGGAGCTGCGCCAGTGCGGGGTGGTATGGGTGTCACCTCATCAACAGCGCGTATGCGCTCACAGGCCCCTGCAGCACCCGCACGCCGTGTTGCAGCACCTTCCTCTGGTGGCGATGTGGTGAATCTCAAAAAACGATAATCATGAACGGATGGAATACTAAAATGCGTTATGCTCCTTTCTCGGTACGTAATATGGAGCGTATCGCATTTTTAGTTGCCGGACTTGTGTTTGTGTTAATAACAAATACGCATAACGTAGCAGCGGAAGTCGGCAGTGTAGTTGCAACATCCACGGTAGCGATTTCGATTTGTAATAATGGAATTGTCGATAGTGGTGAGACCTGTGATTTCGGGCTCGGGCTAAATGATGGAGAATATTCTTCGACCACTGCGGGTCGTCACTGTGCAACAAACTGTCGTTCTTGGGGCCCATATTGCGGTGACGGTATTCTTAAGGCATTTTATGGTGAAGAGTGTGTCCCTGATGGAAATAATTTTTGCACAGATCAGTGTAAGCAGAAGGAGCCACCCGTGTCTTCAACTACTCCTCCCGCTCCGCCTCCTACTCCGTCGGGAAACGGTGGTGGGTCCGGTGCAGTGCCTATGCGCGCACAGACACAAGTTGTGTTTGCAGGGAAGGCATACCCCAATACTCGTGTGCAGATTCTTAAAGATGGAGTGTTGCTCGGCATCGCTCAGGCTGATGGTAATGCGGACTTTTCCTATAACGTAACGAATGCAACTCCTGGCCCAACGACGTTTGGCTTCTGGGCTGAGGACAACAAGAAGATACGATCAATTACATACACGACGACATTTCAGGTGACTCAAAATGCAGTGACAAACGTTGGTAATGTATTTCTCCCTCCAACGATTCGCGCACTCATCGCGAAGGTATCTCCGGGTACGAATATAATTCTTGACGGCACTACTGCTCCAAGAGCACGTGTACAACTACTCCTAGATAAATCAAGTGCACCGGTACATACTGCAAATTCAAAAGATAATGGTGAGTGGGATGCAAGTTTGCCAACAGGGGGTATGTCTCCCGAAAACTATCATCAAATATTGCCTTTCCTTGAGCTGATTGGCGCAAGTGGTACTGTTCCGCAAAAGAGTGGCAATGGTACTTCACTCAATGTGTTTGTCGGTAATAGTAACGTGTCAGACCGTACAGGCAATGGTGACATCAATGGTGATGGTAAGGTGAACATTCTCGATTTCTCTATGCTCTTGTTTCGTTTTGGTGGTGCCGATCCAGCGGGTGATCTCAATCATGATGGTAAAGTAAATATCGCCGATCTTTCTATTATGCTCTTTAATTGGACTGCATAAACTATGAAAAAAATAATCCTAACCCTACTTCTTGGTTTTCTTCCTGTGGTCGCAAGTGCAGCTACGCTGCGCTTTGACCCAGTGGTCCGTCCTTCCGCACCAGGGGATGTGTTCATTGCGACCATGCGCGTTGATGTGAATGGAGGGGAGTGTGTGAATGCCGCCACTGTTGGTGTCGCATATCCTACACATTTGCTCACACTCAATGCAGTTTCTCGAGGTGAGTCAATCTTCTCACTTTGGCTCGAGCAAAAAATTGACAAAGAAAAAGGCGAAGTACATTTTGTTGCAGGAATTCCTGGTGGGTATTGCGGTCGCGCAGTAGGTGATCCTGGACAATCAAACGTTGTTGCAAAAATTGTATTTCAATACAAGGGGCAATCCTCTGCTGATGTCGCCGCGATTACTTTTCTCCCCGAGACTGAAGTAGATCTCAATGACGGTCGCGGAACCCGTGCTGAGCTTGCAACAATACCTTTATCGGTGCAATATGCATCGGAATCTACATCACATAATGAATGGCTCAGTGTTGTTCGTGAGGATACGTTTCCACCAGAGGAATTCATTCCTCAGATTTACAGAGATAATGAGGCTCAAAAGTCCCCATTCTATCTGATGTTTGATGCAACAGATAAGCAGAGTGGTATTGAGCATTATGAAGTGACTGAAGAGGATCCAAATAGTTTTGGATTCCGTTTGGGAAGTCGAGTAAAGGCTAAGCCAGCCCCCGTAACAAGCCCATATCTCTTGCAGGACCAGACATTAAGTAGTCGTATTGTAGTTCGCGCTTATGATCATGCAGGGAATATGCAGGAGTCTATCGTTCCACCAAAGAATTATCGTTCCCTCCTTGATTCATTTGCGCTAAATGACTACCTTATACCATTCCTACTTGTGATTGCATGTGGCGTTGCCGTGTTCATGAGTTTTTATCACTACCGAAAGAGTAGTGATGAAGCTCCTACAGATGATGAACATGACGATCCCCAGGTCCCATAGAACCACTAATTATAGTGGTTTTTTAATTTGCAAATTGGGGGAACTATTCACACTTGTTCTGTGCATGTCGTGCTATAATATATGCATGTACACACGTGCACGGAAAACTGTAATTGCAGCGCTCTTTTCGGTTGCGCTTTTTCCGTGTGTTGTCTTCGCCTCGAGTACGCTCTCGCTTTCTCCTGCTTCAGGGAGTTATCCTGTTGACGAGGTAATTCCAGTGCGTGTTTTGGTGCAGTCACCTGAGAAGCTTGCTGCGGTGGAGGCGACGCTTGAGTTTGATCCAAAATTGCTCGGCCTAGAAATTATTTCAACATCTCAGGACGTATCATGGGTAGTTACACCGAATGTTGATGGTGGTGTATTGCGCTACTCAGGGATGGTCAAGAAAGATGCACCAACTACACTAGAGCTGATGACACTCAACGTGCATGCATTGCGCCCGGGAAAGCCAGAGCTTAGATTCACTTCAGGCGCCTCTACCGTTGCCGCTGATGGTTCTGGAGGGAATACGCTTGGGCATATCACTCAAGCAAGTTTTGATATTGCGCCAAAAGAAGGTTTTGCTCCCGGAGTAACTTCTGCAGATGGGGCAGGTGAAGTTCTTGGTGCAAGCGATGGGTCTACTCTTACCGTGACTGCAAAGGAGATTACTGATGAATCCTTATGGTATCCACTACATGATATCACTATGTCTTGGACGTTGCCCCGTGAGGTTAAAGACGTGCGCATTGGACTTTCGCGAAAGGCAGAAGATACAGGATATAAGAGTGTTACGTCGGGTACGACAACGCGCTTCGTGACGGATCTTGAAGAAGGTGAATGGTATTTCCATCTGACACCTGAAGGTGGCGAACTTAAAGATTCTGTACACTTCCGAATTGCGATTGATCATTCTGCTCCAATACTGAGCACGACGACTGAAGTCGTGCGCGATGACAGTCATGATCCAAATATTGCGTATAGTGTAAGTGCAAGTGACGTGGTCTCGGGAGTCGCATACTACGAGTTCACGATCGATGCAGGCCGCGGAGAGCGCTGGACTGATGATGGGTCAGGGATATATCGTTTCCGCTCACCTGTATTCGGAGCACACGACCTTACTATTGCCGCTGTTGATAAGGCGGGAAATCGTAGTGAGTCAAAGGTGCGTTATGAGGTAACACCACTTGATAAGCCAGTTGTGCGTGCAAAGAGTGATAAGTTCGCAGAAGCTAGTCCCGTTGTCGCAGAGCTACAGGGTCTTCCTGGAGCGAGCGCACATGTGGTTTTCGAGGGTGGTGCTGTACATCATGAAGATACAATAGCGCTTGATTCCTCTGGAAAGGGTACCTATACACTCAAGGAGAGTATTCTTCCTGGCAACTATATGCTTTCGGTTGTACAGACGCTTGAGAATGGTGCTTCATCAGATGTTCCTGTGCGTGTTGACATTGAAATCACGACTTCAGTGATTGGTTACCTGGGAAGGAATCCTGCATTATCAATCGCTCTCATTCCACTCTTGCTTATTGCGCTTGTTATTGGAGGCTGGCGCATAGGGAAGATATTCCTTGCTTATCAGCAAAAGGGCTATGGAGGAAATGTTCCGCAACTCGCTCTTCCTGCTCCGCGCGCTGATCGAGATGTACAACGATCGAATGTGGTTCGTCCCGTGCAGACTGCTCCACTTGAGTTACGCAGAGTGGTTCGCGTGCAAGCGCCGGGTGCAGTAATTGATTTGCGAAGGAGAGAATAAAAACACTTCACTAATGTGAAGTGTTTTTCTTAATTTTCTGATTTATGAACCTCTGCTTCAATTTCTCGCGCATCGACTACCTCTTCCTTGGGATGTGCTTTGTCGAATGCCATGTAGTTCTGATATATGACATACATATAAGCGAGCATCATTGGGGAAAGAACAATCTTTGCAATAATTGCTCCTAGGCCGGGAAGAATCGATGAGGCAACGACCGATACGCAATAGGCGAGCACTCCTCCTGAGAGAATGCGCCAGAAAGTCTTCCACCAGCGACCGTGCACAAGTGTGAGGCTCGAGAGGAGCGCAGCTTTGCCTCGTGACCCATGCACAACATAAGCAAGTGATGCAAATGAGAGATAGACCGAGAAGATCAGTCCGGGGATGAAGAATACGATAAATCCTGCCAAAGTGATAAGAGTTGTAAGTATACCAATCAGGAAGAATCCAGGAAGTCGCTCCCACGCGCGCTTAAATGCATGACGCACGGTCATTTCTCCTTCATGCGCTACGATCGTATAGAGCGCAAGCGTTCCCCAGAGTGAAACGATGATAAGCGAGAGGAGGCCGATCGTCGAGTGAAGTATGAGAATCGGGAGGACCGAACTACTTGTGAAATCATTGAAGGTGAAACGCAGTACGAATACGTCGTAGATGATTGGAGCCACGAATAACGCAATCGTGAGCAACACTGCAAGCATCGTTGCGAATGAGCAAAGCATGTATGCCTTTGCGTTTTTCATGAAGAGATTCCAAGCCGCAGGAACGAGCTCTCCAACAGTGAGTAACTTTGTGCTCAGATCGAGCTCACTCGAAGTGGGTCTTGGCGGATTTACTTCTTCTTCGAATGATTTCGCAATCAAGTCTTCGCGCCAGTGCTTCTCGCGCAATGCTATTTTTATGTTCTCATCAGACACACCGCTGAGTCGCTGGGTGGTAACAAAGTTTTTGAGTTGATCAAATGACATATGATTATGAAGATGAATTGATAAGTGGTCAGAGTTTACTTAAGCTGATCATAGTAATCGAGAATCATGGAAACGTCTTTGAAATCGATGTTTTTGTCACCATTGATATCATAGATCGTATTATACCGCTTGCCCATTGCCATGACGACTTGTGCGACATCGCGGGCAGTGACATGACGATCATTATCTATGTCAGGGCTCGCGAAACCTTTTTGTCTTGGGAAGATGCGTATTCCGCCAGTGATTTCAAGTACGTTATCTCCTCTACCGTTATTCGCGAGGAGTGTTGCGTCGTCGATGGTGAGTTGGATGGGGATAGCTTTGTTCGCGTAGAAAATCGCTCGCAAAATATTTCCTTCTTGTTTGCCGCTTACCAATGAGGGTTTAATGATGCCTCCACTCCATGTGATCGCACCATTACTATTACTCCATTCGGGAGTAGCTCCCCAAAGGTCAATTACACTCCTCGATGTATCAATACGATCGACGGTGAGGTATTGCGCGGGGAAGTGGATGGTTCCATCAGTTGCATTGACTGCAACATTACTCCGTAAGTTTAATTCGATGGAGAAAGGACTTCCGATCTCAGGGAAATAGGAGACCGGTTTCAGGAAAAGTACGTTGCCGGGCGGAACCTCTCCTCGCGAGATAAGCAAAAAAAGTATCGGTACCGATAGGATAGCCTTTCTATGATGCTTTTTTATGACGCTAAACATTATTGCTATGAAGTCAGGTGATACTACTTCTTGAGGTGAGTTTTGATGCGCGCGATAATATCCTCGAGGCCCCAGTCACTCTTGATTAAAAATTCGGTTGCTCCGAATCCTGCGATAGTGGCGATAGTGGTTGCATCCGCAGAGTTGGTAACTGCCATTACGAAAACGTTCTTACCCCATTCGTCTGCTTGGCGCATTTTGCCGAGCATTGTGATGCCATCCATGCGCGGCATGAATATATCGAGTAGGATGAGTGCGGGGTGATGGAGTTGTGCGAGGCTCAACCCCTTTTCTCCATCCTCTGCAGCAAGTACATCAAAACCTTCTTCTGTAAGCCGGTCGGTGAGTACTTGGCGTAACGCATGATCGTCTTCAACGACGAGTATTTTTGGTTTTCGTGTTTCCATGTTGGTAAGTTATTTTTTGAGGGATCCTTTGATCTTTTCAGCCACTGCATCGATCGGTGTCTCTGCTTTGTTGATATAGTCAGTGGCCCCGATTGTTCTCAGTTGGGTGATAAGTTCAGGGTCTCGTTGATTTGAGAGTACATAGCAGGGTACTCGTGCTCCCCAAGGACCACTTTCGCGGAGTCTTTTAATAAAAGTCGTGCCGTCCATTGGGTACATGACAATGTCAGTAGTAATTACATCGGGCTTTTCTTTTTGTGCGATGAGGAGCGCTTCCTCTCCTGTTCCTGCTTCAAAAACGGTGAATCCAATCAAGGAGAATTTCTGTGCAAGCATACCGCGAATCGGACCTTCGTCCTCAAGAATGAGTATTTTAGGAGACTCCATAATTGCTTATATTATAGCACATTTTGCTGAATGGTGGCTTTGTGGATGTCTTTGGGCTTTACTCTATTTATGCTATGCTATGCAAATACAAGCATAAAATGCATACGGATATGAAAGAACAAAAATGGATTATAGGTATTGTTGTCGGACTGCTTGCTGCAGCTGGAATATTTTTCTCACTCTCACGTAGCGTGACTCCTCCTACAGAGGCACAGCTTGCTGCCACCGCAGAGGATGCAGCTTTTGGTCAATTTCTTAAGGAGAGCGGTGTTATTTTCTATGGCGCATTTTGGTGCCCACACTGCCAGCGCATGAAGAAGGACCTGGGTGAGGCAATTTGGAAGCCTATCTATGTCGAATGTTCTACACCAGATGGCAAGGATGAAACGCAGCAGTGTAAGGATGCAAAGATCGACTCATTTCCGACGGTTGTTTTTAAGGATGGCACTCGTCAGTCAGGGGAGATGACTCGCGAAGAGTTGGTAAAGCGTTCGGGCTATATAGCTCCCGCGGTGAAATAATTATGGATTGGGGCAATTTCATGACGGTTGCATTTGCGATCGCCACCTTGTTTGGCAATATCTTCATCGTGGCAGTCGTGGTGCTTTTTGTGGTACGCCGTCCAATGCTCCCGAGGGTCACAGCATTTTTGGTAGAGAATGCACTCCTCTTTGCATTCGGACTTGCTGCAGCGTCTATGGTCGGGAGTCTTGTGTATTCAGAAGTCGTTGGGTATCCCGCATGTATTCTTTGTTGGATCCAGCGAGGGTTTATGTACCCACTCGTTCCTATCCTCGCTCTCGGGATGTGGGCAAGGAAGCGTATATTCATATGGATGACGCTTGCATTATCTGTCCTAGGGGGTTCGGTTGCACTCTATCAATGGATAAAGGATATGATTGCGCTGTATGCTCCGAATTTCGTAAAGCTCGGATGTCCATACGTTGCAGGATTGCCGTCATGCGACCGCATCTATACTCTTGAGTTTGGTTATGTCACAATTGCGATGCTTTCTTTGAATGCATTTCTTCTCATCGTTATCGCTTGTGTGGTATCGCTCAAGAAGAAGTCTGAGGGTGTAGTATAAAAACAGGCCTATGCCTGTTTTTTTGTTTTTATGTGAGTTTTTGCTATACTGCACCCATGAACAATATAACTGAAAAGATCGTCTTACCGCCGGTGGGGAGGGTCTGGTTCGGAGATGTTTTGGCTGAGTTTTGGGGCCCCGTCAAACCTTCTGGGAAAGTAATCATCCTTTGCGATGGTTGCCCATCAGTGCCAAGCAAGAAACGTACTGCAGAGACGCTCGCAAAGAAAGGCTATTGGGTGTTCCATATGCGCTACCGGGGTTCATGGGAGTCAAAAGGGCAGTTCCTTAAATACCCTCCTTCTGAGGACGTACGTCTTGTTGCACGAGGGGTTAGGGAAGGTTTTATCAATATCTATGATGGCACACGCTATGTGCTCGATGTGCGAGAATGTATCGTGATTGGCGCATCATTCGGTGGGGCAGCGGCAGTGATTGCTTCTACGTATCCCGAGATTGATAAGGCTATCGCGCTCGCTCCGGTCATTGACTGGAGGGCAGAGACGAAGTCAGAGCCCTTTCATCACTTTGTGAATTTGCTTGCACATGGTTTTGGTAGTGCGTATCGTCCTGCAAAAGATGCATATAGCAAATTACAGAGCGGGATGTTTTACCAGCCACTTATTGGGGCTGAGCGCATGGATCCAGGAAAGTTATTGATTGTGCATGCACGTGATGATAAAGTGATTCCGCTTGCACCACTGCGTACTTTCGCAAAGTTGGCAAAGCTGAAACCGGTCTACCTTGATGAGGGAGGGCATTTCAGTGCAAGTAGTATCCTTGATAAGGAGATTTGGAAATACGCTAAAGCGTTCCTGGGAAAGAAAGCGTAATACACGCCATTAATTCTTTACTGTAAATTGAATATGGATAAACAGACATTGTGGATTATTGGTGGCGGCATGCTTGTCGTCGCCGTGGCACTTACATTATTTTATATCGGAGAGCCGAAGAAAGCAGCAAAAACAATAAAAACAACAACTATGGCAGCACCAACTACAACAGCGACAGGAGAAGTTACAAATACAGTTACTCTGAAGACGTCCATGGGGGACATTGCACTGGAACTCTATGGAAAAGATGCTCCAAAGACGGTAGCAAACTTCGTAAAGCTTGCAAGTGAGGGATTCTATACAGGAACCCGTTTCCATCGCGTCATAAAAGATTTTATGATTCAAGGAGGAGATCCGCTCTCAAAAGATGACACCAAGGGTAATCTCTGGGGTACTGGGGATCCAGGATATAAGTTTGAGGATGAGATTAATGGTCACAAGCTTATTGCAGGCGTGATTGCAATGGCAAACGCAGGTCCGAATACAAATGGAAGTCAGTTTTTCATTGTGACCGCACCTTCTACTCCATGGCTTGATGGGAAGCATACTGTTTTTGGTAGGGTGATAAGTGGGATGGATAATGTTGTTGCTATAAACAGTGTCCAGACTGCAGCAGGTGATCGACCAATCACCCCAGTCACTATTACGGGCGTGGAGGTGAAATAATCAACATGCAAAGCGGGCAATGGCCCGCTTTGTGTTATAATAATGATATGAGAAAACTCTACAGGCATACAAAAGGTGAGCGCCATGTTGCGGGTGGTGTCTTTGCAGGTCTTGGTGACTGGCTTGAAGTGAGTCCAGGAATTTTGCGTGCAGGATATATTGCGCTTGCTATCTTTAGCGGAGTGATTCCGGGGATATTGCTGTACTTGGCGGCTATGCTTTTGATGAAAAAGAATCCTGCGCACGAAGTGCACGATATATAGTAAACCGCTGATTCGGGCGACCTTGCCCTCACGCTTCAGCACGTGACTCGTTCACCGTATAACCCATACGGCTCACTAGAGTTCACGTGCCTCCAGCGAGGGCAATCTCATTCCGAATAAGCGGTTTTTCGTTGCGTGATATTTAGAAAATGCAAAATTCAAAATCTGAGGTTTTTGTTGTGTGGAGTTTGTGGGAATACAAAATACGAAATACTAAAAATTTAACCGCACCTTGTGGGGTGCGGTTGGTGGTGTGCTCTTTGAGCACTAGTTGATGAAGTTCGCGGCACAGACGGTGCCATGATCGACGGGGAGACTGATGCGACGCGTGCGAGATACGTCGCCCTGCTTGAAGGTCACGTCGTAGTAGTGTCGCACGACCTTTCCGGTCAGGGTGGGTTCGCTCTTCACGAACTCGGCGCCCACAATCTTGGCTTCAGCGTGCTTGGCAAACTTCACGGCGACTTCCTGCACCTGCGAAGGGCAGGTGTCGATTGGGTTGGTGGTGAAGAGGTAGCCGACGGTGAGGATGGCGATGGCGACGAAGGCGAAGATGTACTTACGCATGTGTCCTCCTGGGACGGGAAGGGGGATGAAAAGAGCTAACCTTTGAGGATTACATTATAGCATAATTATGATATTTGTCAAGTATACGGGGGTATAAGAAAAACCGCACGTTTGTGCGGTTTTAGCCAAGCGTCTCCATGATGAATCGTATGAGGAGGCGGGTAGAACGGTCATATTTATGATTTGCGTTGTTGATGATGCAGTCATACTGCGGATGCATCGCAGCGAGCGTCTCGTTGCGCACATCTTGCATGCGTTCGGTGAGCTCCGCGAGTGTGCGGCAGCGTTTGTGCAGGCGCTCTCTGATCTCGGGTTCGGGCGCGAGGATGAATGCGAAATGTGCCTCAGGCACGAGTGCGACGATCTTGTCCGCACCCTCAGGGTCGCGAATGATGATCGCTGGTCCTGCCTCGAGCGTACCAAAGAGATTTTCTTTGAACGTTCCGTGGTAGTGCCCATGAGCAAGTGAGTATTCTGCAATGAGACCCTTCTGTCTACTGTCCATAAAGTCCTGCTCATTGATGTACGTGTATGCCCGGTCAGGTGATTCCCCATGTCTGGGCTTTCTGGTCGTATGTGTCGTGATTTGGGTGAGCTCGGGAAAGATCTGGAGGATGCGTCCTACCAGCTCGATCTTTCCACAAGCAGCAGGTCCAGAAATCACAAACAGAGGATAGCGCATGATGACCTCCGTAATGTGCGTCTATCTTAATAGTATCGTGGATTACATTCTGCGCAATAGAAAAGCGCACCCGAAGGTGCGCTGTAGTTAATCGAGGTTTTCCCGAATGAATGCGTAGAGCTGGCGGAGCGACCGGTCGAGGTACCCATTGGCGTTGTTGATCACACAGCCATAGTACCAGCGATTGGCGTGGCGCATCTCCTCTTCCGAGTCCTTCATCCTTCGTGCGAAGTCGGCATGGTCCGTACTCCGCTCGGTGAGTCGGGCACGGAGGTCATCGTCGGGGGCCATGATGAAGATACAATGCGCATCGGGGAAGAGTTCAGAGATTTTCTCGGCACCCTGGGGGTCCAGGATGATGATCGCAGGACCCTTCGTTCGTGCCTTGCGCACGTCCTCGACACGGGGGCCGTAGAGATTCCCATGCACTTCGGCGTGCTCGATGAATTCCTTGTGTTTGATGCCGGATTTGAATTGCGCGACGGTAAGGAAGTGGTAGGCGACGCCATTTTTTTCACCAGGCCGCTTCTTGCGCGTGGTGCAGGTGATAATGCGGTTCAGTTTCGGGAAGTCGGCAATGACTCTATCGGCCATCTTCGACTTGCCCGCAGCGGCTGGGCCCGAAATGACGAACAACGGGTAGAGTTGCTTTCCTGTCTTTTCCACGAGTGCTCCTTGTAGTGTGAACTTCTATCCGAGATACTAAAGGATTTTGACGATAACGCAAGGGTGTTGTGTGTTTATAAAGAAAAGACTCCCTTAAGGGAGTCTTTATCTTAACGCATACGCGTACTTGGTGTCTTGCCTGCACGCTTTGCCTTCTGCTTTTGGGCTTGCTTTTCCTTCTTATTTGCCATATTTGTTTGTGGCCCCCATATTTGGGCGCACTTGGTGTCACTTCGCCTTGCGACTCACTCAACGTACTCCGAGTACGTCTCGTTTGAGTTCGCAAGACTCCAGTAACACCAATTGCATCCCAAATCTGTGGTCCTGTTTATGTAATTAATTAAGTACAACCTTAGCACGATTCTATCTCTTTTTCAAGACAAGGAGCGATTCGCAGTGTGGAGTCTGGGGGTAGAAGTCAAAACCCTCGATATGGACGATACTGTACATATCCTTCATATCTGCATAATCGCGCGCCTGCGTTTCGGGATTACAGGAGAGATATATGATCGTCTCCGGTGCCGCCGCCTTGATCGAGTTGATGAGCTTTGGATGTAGTCCTACGCGCGGTGGGTCGAGCAAGAGTACTTCAAAGTCCTCAATGAGTTCTTTGTTTATTTTTTCTGCAGGCAAGCACTGTGCGGTGTAGTTGCTGATATTATTTTGTGCTGCGTTTGCTGCCGCGAGCGCGACGGATGACGGATTGATTTCTACACCATGTACTGACTTCGCATCCTTCGCGAGTAGGAGTCCGATTGTGCCCACACCAGAGTAGAGTTCAAGGAGCGTCTTGTCTTTCGGAAGGAATTCGCGCATTCGCTCAACTGCCTTTTTGAACACGGGGATATTATTCTGGAAAAATCCATCCGAAGGGTAGGTCAGTTCAATGCCGTCGATATCCTCGGTGAGCGTGTGAATACCTTTCTCCCAAAGCAATTCGGTTTGCACTGCTGCGGGAGACTTATGTGTCGAATACCATACTTCTATGCCAGCGAGATTAGGAATAGTATCGATCGAAAATTCAGGGATTGTCTTCTCTTTCGCGTACAGTGTTGCAATACAAATCTTATTCGATTTGCTCTCACGCACGGTGAGTGCCTTGAGCTCGAATGCGGTGAGTCCGAGATCGCGCAGTTTTGCGCAGAGTGCGAGCGCTACACTATTCATGTTCTCTGAGAGGAGTTCACAGCCTGAAGGGAGGGCAGTGCGTGCTTTTCCTGCATTACGAATATGATATGCCAGTGCAAGGGGGAGATCACCGCCTACGCCGTCTCTATCCGTGAATGAGAATTCCGCCTTAGTGCGATAGCCATAATACTGTTCTGCGGGAGTGAATGATGGCTTTGGTGCATCATCATAGTACCCATAAAGATCTGTGATGATCTCGTGCTTGAGTGCAGCTTGGGTGGGGTATTGAATGACTTGCCATGGACTGCAGGAAAGGTAATGCAATTCTTCTGGTGCTTTGCGTGCAGGGGAAATACTGATGAACTCCTTTATGTCACCAAGAAGCACTCCATGTTTACGCATCGTATCAACAACCGCAGTTTCTCCGGGGAGCATGCCGTGTACAAAGACGGTCATTCCTCCCACGTCACAACGAGCCGCGCCATTATGCGCGATGCTCGTACTGGTTACAGTCATTACTTTATTATCCATAATTTAGGTATTAGGAAATGCGCGAAACCATCGGGTGACGCCATACTGATCAGGATGAAATTCGATGCGCCAGCTACTCGCCTCAGGGAGTGCTGCGATAGCAGATTCTTGACCTTTCCCGAATTCACAGAAAAGGCTTCCTCCACTTGCAAGGTGTCCGTGCGCACAAGCGAGGAGCTTTTTTATTTCGAGCAAACCATGTTCATCCGCATAGAGTGCACGGTAGGGTTCCCATACCTTAACACTCTCATCGACATCAGTCGCATGTGGGTCGATGTAAGGAGGATTTGCAAAGAGTGCATCGTATGGGCCAACAAGTGTTGCGCACACATCACCTTGAAGGACACTTGCGCGTTCTTTGTGGGTGATATTCGAGCGTATGTTTTCCTCAATCTGGGCACACTCCTCCCCTCCAATATCGATGAACGTACAGCGCGCTTTAGGGAAGTGGAGTAGGGCAGCAATGCCGATACACCCACTCCCGGCGTAGCAATCTGCGAATGAAAGGTTGGCTATATGTGTCCTTTCTCGAGCGAGCATACGGAATGCCTCATCTGCCCAATATTCAGTTTCAGGGCGAGGGATGAGTGGCCGCTGTTCAAGTTTAATACGAGCACGAAGAAAGGGAATCCAGCCAATGACGTAGGCGATAGGTTCTCCTTTACGGAGGCGCTCGAGATCGGCGAAATAGTGCGGTGATTTCACTCCAAGGTATTTTTCGGTGAGTAGCCAGTGTGCGTCACGAGGGGAGATTTCCATGGTTCGTAGTATAACATAAACTCGATTTCGGCGGGTATGAAAAAGCCCGCATGCGGGCTTTTGTCTTAGCTGATGATGAACTGCTTTTCCGGTTCCACGGGGTGCTTTGTTTCCGTAATCGCTGCTTTGATGAGGAGCAGCATTTGCGTGAGCGAAGTTTGTTTTGTGGAATATTTCTTCCCGTCGTAATGCAGGCTGAGTTCGGGGGCGTGGTAGATGACTTCGTGCGGTACTTTATTCTCGACGAGCGCAGCGTACAATGCACGCGCCGCATCACTGTCATCAAAGTGGAGCCGGAAGAAGTGAACCTTTATTCCCCAAAGCTTGATAGGTGCACTGCTCTCGCGCGGCGGAAGTCCAAGCATGCTCGCGAGTTGCCTCGCAGTTTCAGGATGCACGTTCGTTGCGGTAAGCAGGATTTCAGTGGGGCCTCCATCATTTCCATAGAGCGTCATTTTCCCGCCGAGTCTTTCGAATGTGAGGCAGTATGTCGCTTTTTTGAGGAAGCCGAGAATATTCGGCGTAATCGTGACTTCGCCAAGCGTGAGGATCTCAAGCATTGTGAACTCCTGTGCTGTTTCTATCCGCATAATGCATAAAATTCATTAAGATGTCAATTGGTACCTACGCTGGGTAAATAAAAAGAACACCCCAGTGTTCTTTTTATTTGGTTTCATAGAGCACAGTAATTGTATCCCCAGGCCTCGGGTAGAACCTGCCGATAGGAGTTGGGAGAAGGGCATTGTTGATGTATGTCTTCCATGTACGATCGCCAGCCTCTTTTCCAGCAAGACTACTGATCTGTCGATCTCTGCCGCTTCCTGTCCAAGAGAGGCTAATACGTTCTATTTCCATAACCCGCTCGATGATATTCGCGACAGAATCTCCCTCAGGTATGGAGACCCCATTCCATGAGTGGGAGGATGATTCTCCGTCATAAATAAGGACTGTTACTGTGTTTGGGGTACGCGTATCCTCGGCACTCTTTTGGGAAGCTAATTTCATAAAGCCTGCACCAATCAGGAATCCCACAATCAAAAGGAGTATGGGAATGGTAAGTGCGTATGTTGTGAGGAGCCGCGAGATGCTACTCAGAAATCGTTGATGATGTTGAGGTGTCATTTGGTGTGGTTGATGAGGTGGTGCTACTAGTATCTATTGGAGGGGAGATAGTGTCCTCAGTTGACACTTCGGGAGGTGCCGTTTCTCGTAGGGTTGTTGTTGGAGTGACTGGTGTGAGTGTGTATTGTTGTCCGCTATTGGTCGTCGAAATAGTGCCACTTTGTCCAGTAATCGCCGCAATGACCGCACCTGCGCAGAAGATACAAATAAGCGCAGCAAATACAACGTGTTTTGATTGCATGTAATTATTATAGCAGAGAATTTATGTGTCGCACGAGCAGTTTGCGTGCTACTTTTTTGCTCAATCTCTGTTATAATAAACATATAACAAGTAATACAAAATCATATGATGCGATTGATACTTAAGGCGACGGGGATCGAGCACACCAATGCGATTGATGCATATGTTGGGAGTAGATTGCGCGAACTTGAGAAGGTACTTGATCCAAAGGAAAAGAGTTGTATTGCACGAGTAGAAATAGCGAAGGAAACGAAACATCATAAGACAGGTGCCGATGTATATAAGGCTGAGCTCACAATGCGCACGAGCAAGAAAGATTTTAGAGTGACTGCGACCGATGAAGCAGATCTCTATGCTGCTATCGATGCGCTCAAAGATCATATCGTGCGTGATATCAAAGATCATCGCGAGCGAGTACGTCAACAGCAAAAAGACGGTGATCGCAAGGTGAAGCGAGCACTCAAGGGGGATAAGTAAGAAAACACGCGCATGCTGCGCGTGTTTTTGGTTATTGACAGAAAAATCGAAATGTAATATATTTTTAACGTAACATATTTTTAACATATGCTACCTAACACACAAGACTATGTTTAACTTCATTAAGCCAGAATGGTTCAGACGTCGAAAGTATTCAGGATGGGGAGTGACGCCAATTACTTGGCAGGGGTGGCTGACGACACTCGTGCTTGTATCACCTCTTGTATATTTCTCATCTCGCATCAAAAATGGAATTCCATTGCTCGGAGCGGTGTTCGTGTTTTTCATTGTTTACTTCATTGCGTTTATGTTTTTTATCTTCGCGTTAATGACGCGGATAAAGACTGATGAGCGCAATCAGGCACATGAAGCGATTGCAGATCGAAATGCATTATGGTCGCTGGTGCTCATCATTGGAATAGGACTTGTTGCAGAAGGAGTCGCTCCGCTCTGGGTGCATGCGCTTTCGCCAGTAAATCCATTCATTATTGGGGGAATCCTGACTGCATGGCTTACAAAGATGATTTCAATGTACTGGCTCGATAAGCATGACTGATATGCGGACTCAAATTACACTTTATCGCAAGCGGCTTGAAATGACCCAAGAAGAGCTCGCCGCACGGGTGGGTGTTTCGAGGCAAACCATAATCGCACTTGAAGCAGAACGTTATAATCCATCGCTTCGTCTTGCGTATGATATCTCTCGCGCACTCGGTGCGAAAAATATCGAAGACATATTCAAGTTTTAAAAACAACCGCAGGGACGGTTGTTTTTATTTGAGCCCTCGAAGAAAATCTGCATATTGCATTTCTTTCTTTCCCTCAGGTATGACTTTATCAATAACGAGTTTGCCATCATTTATATGTGCATCAGATATGCGTACGCGAATATCACGCCCCGCATGTTGTACAAAGAAGAATGTGCCCGGCCATACGTCATATGCGCGAATTTTTGCTATTGCAGCGAAAGGGTCACTGGTAATATCGATACGGCCATCCTCCTTTGTGATTTTGGCACAAAAGGTAGCTAACGCATGCTGTTGTTCTGTTGCATGCAATGTCCCCGAGATCCAGGCAGGGAGAATCTTCGCGAGAAGCTTTCCTCCCTGATGCGCAAGCGCGTGCTCGAGGAATGATCCCTTTGGTGGGTTTTCCTTGCTCCAATCTTCTGCATATTTTTCTTGTGCAATGATTGGTCCATGATCCATGTCGGCATCGAGTAGCATGATAGAAACTCCAGTCTGAGTGAGACCGCCTGCTATTGCCGATTCAATTGGTGATGGGCCACGCAGAAGAGGAAGGAGTGAAGGATGGACATTGATCGTGCCATGCGATGGCAAATCAAGAATGGACTGTGGGATGAGCTTCCCATATGCTGCAACGATGAAAACATCTGCGGAAATCGCGCGGAGCTGTGTAACCACGGATTCCTCACGCAATTTCTCTGGTGTAATGATCGGGATATTTCGCTCAGCCGCCCAGAGCTTTACTGGGGACGGGGTGAGGATAAGCTTTCTTCCTGCAGGTTTGTCAGGAGAAGTGACAATCAGTGCAGGGGGAAAACCGGCGAGTGTGAGCTCGTCGAGAACAGTGACTGCAAACTGCGGTGTGCCAAAGTAGACGTACTTCATGATGTTAGGCGACAGACGTGACGCGCTTTGCGTTTTGTTTACGCAGTTTCTCAGATGCTTTTTTAACACTTGCAATTTCCTTCTCGGAAAGTTCAGCGACATTGATCGCATGGTCGTGGAAGAGGATTCCATTCAGGTGGTCTGTTTCGTGTTGGAAGATTTGAGCCATGAGTCCACTTGCTCCTCGTGTGTGGACTTTTCCATCCTTGTCTTGGTAGCGAATGGTTGCTTTGTCAAAACGGAATGTCTCGCCAAAGAGCCAGCGTACAGAAAGGCAGCCCTCAGGAACGCGGATGCGCTTCTTGGAGGTACGGATGATTTCTGGGTTGATGACGATGAAGTGATCACGTGGCTCAAGCTCGTGATCGTACTCATCATTTGCATTAATAGCAAATGCTTTTTTATGTACGATGAAAATACGCCAAGATTCTCCAATCTGTGGACATGCAATAGCGACTCCATCAGGCTCACCTTCAAGAGCGATGATCATACGATCGAGAATTGCACTAAGCTCTTTACTCCCGAACATACTCGGTGTAATAGGCTTTGCAGTTTCTCGGAGTGCAGGGTGATCTTGCTGAACAATATTTGTATCGTAGTCGTGGCTTATGTGAATCATAGGTATTATTCGTTAACAATACTTTTAGGGTCAACGCGAATGCTTATGGTAGGTGGCAGTGCGGCGAGATACGTGCGTAATTCCTGGTGGGGCCATGCTTCTCTTCGTAATACGATAAGTGAATGGAGGAATACTTTATTGCCTTGCTTGGTGATGTAGCTCGGAAGTACAACATTACTGATTCCCATGTCAGCTAGGTTTGTATTAAGGTTTGCAATGAACTCAAGGCCTTGGTTGCGATCACCGAGGTGACTCACCTTGATTAGTGTCGTATAGGGAGGGAAGCTGAGCTCTTTGCGTAGTTCGAGTTCCGAGCGGAGAAATTCACCGATATTACCTTCTGCGGCGAGTGGGAATATCGTGTTCGCTTCGCGTGTTTGTATGAGGAAATGGTCGCGAGCTTTTTCTCGGAGCACAAGGAGTAATCGGAAGACATGCTCAGTCATACGAAACTCAGGGATTGTAAGGAGTGAGTTGACGGAAAGTACTGCAACAAGACCAATCGGGTCAGTGAGGTAGGGCAGTGCCATTTCCGTACCAAGTAGAATCGCTCCGGGGGTTTTGAGAAATTCCTGTGCGCGTTCTCTCGCTTGCTTGTGCGTAGTTACTGCGTCGGTATCAAGTCTAAAGATTGGAGCATCTGGGAAACGAGAGCGGAGAATTTCTTCTGCTTGCGCGATGCCAAGTCCAAGTGGAGTAAGCCTCCATCCTCCGCAGTGTGTGCATTTGTGTTTTGGTACTGACTTGTCACCACAGCGATGGCATATGAAAATATTTTCTGATGTTTGTGCGGCCTTAGTTTCTGTTTGTGCAGGGAAATTCGGGTGCGGTAAAGTAGTGCCGAGTGCAGCACTTTCGTCGTTCGTCAGCTCTTCTGTTGCAGGTTCGCTTCCGGGAAGCGGAGATTCTTGTGTGTCCTCTGGTAGTGCATCTGGTAATGTTTCAGTAGGTACTGGAATATCTGTAAGTGCATCTTTTGGCTTTGCCGCTTTATGGTGGAGCACAAGCGGTGCCTTGCAGTGATCACACTCGACGACCGTGCCACAGTCACCACAGACGGTCATTGGTGCAACACCTCGACGCACACAAAGGATGAAGGTTGTTGCGCTTCGCTTCCTCGTATCTTTGATGAGTGAAACGAGTTCACGTGAGAAAAATGCAATACGTCCTGCAGATGGTTGTTCTCCGGATGCACGCATATCGACGATGTGCGTTCGTGCAACTGAAGAGTAGCGACCCTTCGGACGAGATGATGCATCGAGCTCGCCGCGCTCAAAACGCGCAAGCGTTTCGACGCGCAAAAAGAGATCTCCAATAATGAGCGGAAGACGACGTTCACGCGCATATGCTTCGACAAAGCGCCTGAGATCGATAAAAGGGCGGTGCGTCATTGTGTAGGCTGACGCGCTCTCGCGCTCAAGTATGATGCTCTGGAGGTTACCGCAAGGAACTGCAAGGAATTGTGGAGTTGCGATGACGAGTAGAGGGTGTGTACTTTCTTTGATTGCAGTGAGACGCTCACGGAGTTGCTTCTTCGTGAGATTTCCATGGAGTACGTAGGTGTATGTGCCGATGCCTTTGCCAATCGCCGCATCAGTGCGTTCAATATCTTGCACGGTAGGCAGAATAAAGAATACTGAACCATTACGTGCGAATACTTCACGGATATGACTCTTGTACGTTGCAATGCGTTCGATCTCTTCTGCTTGGAGTACTGTAGGGAGTGGGGGTATTACTGCGTGTGATGCATCGGAAGAATGCTCATCGCTATGCTTCGACGACACTTCGCTTTTTCCATCGAGAAGAATAGATGGGAAGAGCGCCTGGATGGTTGCACCGAGTGTGGCGACACTCCAGTTCGCAATCTCTTGTGCAGCTGCGATGAATGCAGGAGAGAAAGTGTCAAGTATAGTGAGTGTGTCTATTTTGCGAAGCGCAAAATCCGCACCCTTGATAGCGGCCTTTGCCTCGCGCACATCGGTGACCGCAAGCACAAGTGCGGGGACTTCTTTTTTGCGCAGGGGTACCAAAACAAGCGCACCCACAGGTGGTGCTGTCTTTACGACATACGAAAGCTCAGATACGGGAATTCCTCTCTGTATGGGGGCTACCGTGAGTAGAAACATTACATTGACAGTACCACACCTTGCTAAAAAATCCAGCAGCATTGTTGCTATACTTTTGGTGATGCATTTCCTGAAAATATCCCACAAAATAATGACACTTTCATTTCTTGTATACGAAAAAGTGGACGAATGTGATTCGTCCACTGTATTGCTTAGGCGCTAGCCCTTCACGAGGTTGAGCATCTCGACGATGTCTTCGTGAAGCTGGGGTGGGATAGCGCTGACTTCGGGAGCATCGAGCAAGAGCGAGAGCGCGCGGCAGTGTACTTCGGCATACACCGCATCGGCGACATCACCCTTGCACTCATCGTCCATGTAGTTCATGAAGATGAGGTTGTCGAAGGCTTCCTTGTCGGATTCGTAGAGGCTATAGACCTCCACGTTGTTCTTGCATGCGAGCACTTGTTGCGCGAGGACGTTGGTCTCCGCGTTGATGCATTCGCAGGCCGACAGGTCACGAACGATGATTTCCGCAGCGACCCGAAGGACGATGCTGACCATCAGCTCTTCAGTAACGAACTTGTTGTGCTCGGCACTGAAGTGTGACTCGAAGCGTGTCCAAAGCTGGCTGGCTTCGGACCGCGTTGCGGCGGGATATTGACGAACGAGCGTGTGCACGAGGTGTGCCTCCTATAGGAAAGGAACGGGGGGTTCAAAAATACTCTATGCCTGTTGAAGTGTGCTGTCAAGAGTTATAGCGGCAATCTCAGAAGTAAGAAAAGTTGTTCAGAATTTATGTGTATAGGGGAATAGGAGCACCGAATAATATGTTACAATATGATATATCTATGACCACATCGGAGCTTTTGGAGTTCATTCGTATTGAGCATGCGCTCGGAATGAGCTTGGACGAAATAACTCGACTCCTGATCACTGAGGGGGAATGGGATGCAGCTGATGTGGCTGAGGCTTTTCGTGCACTCGGACTTCCCGAGGATGCTGTTGAACGCTTCACGATGCAAGCGGCAGGTATTGTTCCTCCTCCAATCCGCGAACAAGTTCCTCCTGCAGTGCAATACGTTGCACCTGCTCCCGTCTCTCCACCTGCGCCTGCAGTTCCTCCTGTAGTGCGTCATGCTCCTGCACCACAGCCAATTGCGGGACCTCGCGATATGGAATATGTAAAACACGCTGCTCCAATGCAGTATGTTGAGAAACCTGAGCCAAAACCTGCGCCAGTACTTGCTCGACCCGCAAGTCTTGTTGGTCAGGGTGCAAGGCCTCTCGTGCGCACAACGACCCAGCCTTCTGCTTTTATAGGTGCTACACCTACGCATGCAGTACGTCCAGGGCAGGCTGCTCAAGCAGTGCGAATTTCGAAAGTCCAACAGCCTTCTCCAGTAACCCACACTGCGCCACAGCGCGTTGCGCCGGTTGTGGGAAAGGAAGTGTCAGTAGAAGTACCTCCTCCCGCACCAAAGCCGGCTGCTCCAGTGAAGTTTACTTTTGTTCCAAGTGTAAAGGGGGTTGCTACTCCACCGCATACTGCAGGAGGACAAAAAGAAGGAGAGGCCGCACCCGTTGCTTCGAAGTCTGTATCAATTCCAGAAGTTAAACAATCAGAGGTTGCTCCGAAACCATCTTCTCCAATCATTGCATCAATTCCACGAGAAGCAGAGAAGCACGAGGTTAGGACCTCGCTTGATTTTGAGGTTGCTGGTGGAGCAGCACCTGTCTATCAGCCCAAGAAACCAGAGGTTGCACCGGTAGTAAAAATAGCTGAAGAACCCAAGAAAGTCGAACCTGTTATCGTCAAAGAAGAGAAGCCGAAGTTTACTCCACCTCCTGCGCCGGTCATGCCAGCACCAGCTCCAAAGCCTCCTCAGTCAGTATCCCTAGTTGAAGCTCTTAGGCCTATTGAACCCCCTAAGCCCGTTGAGGCTCCAAAGGTAATGCCTTCAGTGCAGAAGGTAGTTGATGCACCGAAGTCAGTGGAAGTCTCAAAGCCTGCTGAAGTTACAAAGCCTATTGAATCCCCTAAGCCCGTTGAGGCTCCAAAGGTAATACCTTCAGTGCAGAAGGTAGTTGAGGCACCGAAGTCAGTGGAGGCTCCAAAGCCAATTGAACCTCCAAAACCAGTCGAGCCTCCGAAGATTGTTGAGCCAGCAAAGTCATTACCAGAGGTAAAGCCAGTTGCGTCTACAGCAACAGCTCCAACACCTACTCCTGTTCCAGCACCAGCACCAGCTCCAGCTCCAGCACCAGCACCAGCACCAGCACCAGCACCAGCACCTACGCCTACAACACTCCAGCCGATCTTTATTACGATGCCATCATTTGGTCCGGAGCAGATGCAGGCAATGCAGCAGCAATATATGGGCATGATGGGGCAGGGCATGGCTGGTGGTATGCAACCGCCAATTGCGCCGACGATAATCTACAATCAGACTATTGCTCCAACAACAGCTGCTCCAGAGCCGTTCATTTCGAGTGGTCCTCTTCCTCCACCACCTCCTTCGACTCCACCTCCGCCACCTGAACCAAGGAAGCCAGAACCGATTCGCTTTGATATAGGACGAGTGCGTGATACTCGTAAGATAGATCAGGCAATCAATGGTCCGGGTCGTCCATCGATACTCGCAGCAGTGTCAGGAATGCAACCCGTTGGTTCGACTAATATGGAAGATGTGTTCAGGTCACAAGCTGGAGGCGAAGAATTATCTGAGCTTCCCGTTGAGAAGAGTGCAATCGTGCATTCATTGAAAGTTCCACATAAGCGAACGATGGCTGGTGATCTTGTGCGTATGCAGGAAGGCATCATGCCAGAGCAGGTTGTCTCACAAACAGTGAAGACTACTGCAATTGCAGGCGTTGCGCTTCCTGAGCCTCACCCCGGTCAAACTGCGCCTCAAGCTGCGCTTGCAGCGATGGAGGCCATGGTGGATGATATGCCGATTCCTCCACCGCCAAAGAAATCTGGAAAACCTATCGCGCTCATCACTTTGAGTGTGCTCGGTGTACTCGCCCTTGGTGGTCTCGCTGCATACTATTTCTTGTTCTATCGATTGCCTGCTGCGAAGAGTATTTATGGCGCTGCAGTCGGTGAACTACTTACTGCCCCGAGCGTATCTTATAGCGCTGCATTGATGATCGATGTTGTATCAACTGATGCCGAGCCGGAATTAATCCATTCGACTGCAGTTGCTTCAGGTACGATTATGATGAGGAAGAACGCATTTGGGGATGGTATACATGCTTTGAAGTTTAGCCTTGATCAAGTAGGTGCGCCACAGTCAGTGGGTATTGCTTTTGATGGAGAGGCGAGGGTGATTGGAGATGATGTGTTCGTCTATCAGAATTCTCCGACACTCAATACACCTCTAGAGCATTTACTTCCACCTACGAGTTGGGCAAAGATTCCATATGCTGAACTTGGTAAAGCATTTGGTCTCGCAGGTACCTCGACGCTTTCGCAAGGTGACTATGGTGCAATCACTCCAGCAACTGCACTTTCGAGCCTGCTCACGACAAATGCTCCGCTACTACCTACAGATGCCGTTGAGCAATTCATGGCTGATGGACGTGAGTTTTATCGCGTGCCTCTTATCATCGATACCGGCAAGGCGCTAGTTGTTGATGAGCAGCTTGGGCAGTATCTTCGTGGGGCAGCAAATGTGAAAAATAATGCGGAGCGTAACGCAATACTCACTGAACGTTTCAAAAATATCACTGGCGAGCTTATTATTGATAAATTGCTCCGCCGTCCTGTTTCGCTCACGCTCTCGGCAAACTTTGATCCAAGTAAGATTGCGATGAAAGGGACCGCACGATTGAATATAGCATTTACATTCGGCGCAACGCAGCAGGTGGTTGCTCCTTCAGGGATGACACTTGATGAATTGCGTGCGTTGCGTGAAGGTGAAGCAGGGGCTCAGGAGATACTTGCTCGTGATGCGCCAGCACGATCAATGATAGCTGCAATAGCACTTGCACTTGGACAGTATGCACAAAAGACAAAACGCTACCCTGCAACACTTTCCGCATTGATCGATAATAGTTATATAGGTAAAGATGCGCTTACTCCTGCGATTATGAATCGCATCACGTATGTTGCATATGTGAATAAACCAGAGGGTGATGCCGATGGTATACATTGCACAGACAAGAATGCGGTATGTAATTTCTTCCATCTCGGAACAACGCTTGAATACAAAAAGTCATCTGAGCTTAGCGCAGACGCAGATCATGTTTCACCTGCAATAGCAGGTGGTGATACTGCAGGCTGTAAAAATGAGATCGATCGCTCGTGTTATGACCTTATTGGTGATCTTAGTAAGCAGAATACGCCTATCGTTCCCGAAGGTGCTACCGTCGTAGTTCCAGGGGCTTTACCTGCTACTCCGACAACAACAAAGCCAAAATAGCGCCATTATTGCGGATTGACATCTCATCGGTATATATGCAAAAAGTCATCATGTCTGATGACTTTTTTGCTTATTCAATGCGATATGTTAGAGTGCAGACATGAGTATTTTTGGTGGAAAATTGGGTATCGACCTTGGCACAGCAAATACACTCGTGTATATGCCCGGAAAGGGCATCATTTTGAATGAGCCATCGGTGGTTGCTGTATCAGAACGCGATAATAAGATCTTGGCAGTCGGAGCTGAGGCTAAGGAAATGATTGGACGAACACCTGATGATATCATCGCGTACCGCCCGATGCGTGATGGCGTAATTGCTGATTACCGCGTTACTGAGGCAATGCTTCGTTATTTCATTAGTAAGGCGATAGGGAAGTGGACCCTTTTCAAGCCGGAAGTCATGGTCTCAGTTCCCGCAGGCGTTACTTCAACTGAGCGACGTGCAGTCATTGAAGCTGCACTTCGTGCAGGTGCGAAGAATGCCTACGTCGTGAAGGAGCCTATCCTTGCAGCAATCGGTGCGGGGATTCCCATTTATGAAGCGCGCGGACATATGATCGTCGATATCGGTGGAGGAACGACTGATGTTGCAGTCATTTCTCTTGGAGGTATCGTTGCTTCAACTTCAGTGAAGTGCGCAGGAAATCGTGTCGATGCTGCTATCGCCGATTACATCAAAAAGACATTCAATCTCGCTATTGGTGATAAGACTGCTGAAGACATTAAGACACAGATTGGCTCAGCGGTTCCTCTTGAACAAGAACTTTCAATGACGATCAAGGGTCGCGATTTCATCGCGGGACTTCCACGCTCGGTAAGTATTTCTTCAAACGAGATTGTCCGTGCGATCGATCGTGAATTGCGTGAAATGATCAAGGCGATTAAGGATGTACTTCAGGAGACTCCACCAGAACTTTCTGCAGATATCATTGATAGGGGAATCATTATGACTGGTGGTTCTTCACAGCTGCGCAATCTTCCTGAGCTTGTGTATCGCCGTACTGGCGTGAAAGCAATGCTTGCTGATGATGCACTTTACTGTGTCGCAAAGGGTACTGGTGTTGCGTTGGAGCACTTAGACACCTATAAGAAATCCATTATCACAAAACGCTAACAATAATCGCAGAATTTGGCGCACTTTACCTTGCTTCAGTCGCTTGCCTCGTCACCGTAGAACTCCTACGGCTCCGTCGGTCAAGCTCCTTCCAGCAAGGCAAATCGCATCCAAATTCTGCGATTATTTTTTATTAGTTGGCTAGGGGTTCCAGTGAGACAATCTGTATCAAAAATTTGGCGCTTCTGTTTTACTTTTATTGTATTGACATTCTTATATAATGTTATATAGTGTTGTCGGAAGAAAGGAGGTTTCATGACACGAATTCTTGCAGTGAACCGGGCACGCTTCGCGGACTTCTTTGCGAAGGAGCCATGGACTGCAGGCAATGTGGTCCATGGGAACGTCTATATGTCCAAGGTTGAATTCGCTGATGTGCTGGTTCGCCACCACCTCGGCCAGTTCCTCAAGGGGCAGCAATTGAATTTCCGCTCGCCGAACTACCGTTTCCATATCATCATGGCTCCTGAGGTCATGGATGATGAACCCTTCAAGCAGAGGGTCACGGAAGTGCTTGACGCGATCGGGGTCAGCTCAACCTTCAATAAGACCCGAGGTAGGGGTGAAAGCTCCTACTGCATTAGTGGCGTTCGGGCCGCAGAAGTCGAACTGATCGAATATTGCGATATCGAGATTCGGTGTCGCTGATCTAAGGCGCCTCATTGTGAGGCGCCTGATTTTTTATAAAGTGCGCATCGGCAGGCATTCTGCTATACTCAATTCATGGATTTTTCTGCTATCACTAATGTGAATCTGCACCATGCATATCTGCTTGAAGGGGATCATGAGCGCATTGTACCTGCACTGGTCGCTCATCTTCATGCGCAGGATATTGCACGTGGTAATGCGGTTGAGGTGCGTACCGTGCCCGTCTTTTATATTGAAGATGCGCGTAGTTTAAAAGAAGCACAGGTGATGGTTGCCGATGGGAGGCGCGTTATTGTGGTTGCATTCGACCGTATGATTGATGCTGCGCAACACGCATTGCTGAAGACCATTGAGGAGCCAACAGAGGGAACGCATTTTTTCTTCGTTGGAAGGAATCGCGACCTACTTCTGCCGACCGTGCTTTCTCGACTTATGGTTGTTCGACCTGAGGAGCGAAGTGATACTGCTTCTGATGATGAAAAAGCGAGAGAGTATCTTGCACTCGACTTGTACGGACGCACTGAATTGCTCAAAGACATCATTGCTGCTGCAAGGGGGGAGGATGATGAGTCTGACGACGAACGAGCTGCTGCTCGAAGACAGCTGATGCAGTTTCTCGATAGTGCAGAGCGCGTACTTTCTGACAGTTTGCACAAAGGAAATCGTACGAGTGCGGAGGCAGGAGCATTGATTATTGAGGCAAAACATGACCTTGCTGATGCATCACCCTCGATAAAGATGATTTTTGAACATTTAGGGCTCAGGTTGCCAAGAATCAAATAATCGCGAACGTATGGCCATGAACACAGGGGTATTGTGCTCATGGTTTTTGCTTGAGCGTGATATGATGCATGACCTTTCTCGTTCAGGTATTTTCTGCTATAGTTATGCAATCTATGGCATACGATTTCACAAATTTCAAGGAAGCAATTGTTACTGGAGAAGAGTGGTTCAAGAAGGAGCTCTCTCTCTTACGCACCGGTCGCGCAACAAGTGCGGTGCTTGATTCTATACATGTTGAGTCGTATGGAAGCATGTCTCCGATTGCTCATGTCGCATCTATTACAATGGAGGATCCTCGCACTATTCGTGTGGCTCCATGGGATAAGTCCCAAGTAAAAGGAATTGAGCAGGCAATCACCAAGGCAAACTTAGGACTATCAGTGAGTGCAGATGATGCAGGCCTTCGCATTTCATTTCCTGAGCTCACGGGTGAGCGTAGGGAGCAGGTAGTGAAGATCCTGAAAGCGAAGCTTGAGGATGCTCGTGTGACCATCCGTAAGGCACGTGAAGAAGTTATTACAGAGCTGAAACAGCTCGAGAAAGATGGTGCTATTTCAGAGGATGAGCATTTCAAGGCGAAGGAGGATATGCAGAAGCTTGTCGAAGCCGCAAATGCGAAATTCGATGAAATGGCTGCACGAAAAGAACAGGAGATTCGCAGTTAAATCAGATGCAAAGTGAACAGTGAGCGTTACGTGCTTCGCACAATCAGTCGTGCCTCGCGATTGCTCATTGTTCGCTTTTTAAATTACATACATGTCAATCATTATATTTCTTATAATCCTTCTCGTCCTCGTTATTGCTCATGAATTTGGGCATTTCATCGTTGCAAAGAAGTCCGGTATTCGTGTTGACGAATTTGCATTTGGATTTCCTCCAAAGCTTTTCTCTCTAAAGAAAGGAGAAACAACATATGCGTTCAATGCATTGCCTATCGGAGGGTATGTGAAGATCTACGGTGAGGATCCAACACAGGAAGTTGAGGGAGATGTCGCCCGAAGTTTTTCACATAAGCCACGCTATATACAGTCGATGGTGATCCTCGCAGGCATTACTGCGAATATTGTCGTCGCATGGCTGCTCTTCACGATGATACTTTCGATCGGCATGAAGACGAGTATCGGAGGTAATACATTCGGTACATTGTCGAATGTCGAGGTGATGGTTACTCAGGTTGTCCCTGGGAGTCCTGCAGCGAAGGCGGGCATCAGCTCTGGTGATGTGCTCGTACATCTTCGTGATAACACCTCAAAGGAGGAAGTAAAAGTCACTACTCCAGAGGTGGTCACCGCATTCATCGGTAGCAAACAAGAGACTCCAATTACGGTCACCGTAGCACGTAAGGGGGTCTTGCAGGAAATAAGTGTAGTTCCTCAGATTGGTGTTTCTCCTTCGGGGAAACCTGCAATAGGAATCGCGATGGATGAGGCGGGATTACTGAAGCTCCCGATCCACCTCGCAGCACTTGAGGCTGGGGTAAAGACCTATGATTATACGGTTTCTACGGCAATTGGGATTTTTGATTTTCTTTATCAAACGATTACTGGACATGCAGATTTCCAGGAGGTGAGTGGTCCAGTGGGGATTGTTGGTGCTGTTGGAGATGCAGCAAAGCTCGGCTTTGTGAATGTACTCTTCTTCGCGGCACTTATCTCGATTAACCTTGCGGTCATCAATTTGATTCCATTCCCAGCACTTGATGGAGGCCGATTCTTCTTCATTGTAATCGAAGCAATCATTCGCAAGCCACTTCCTGCACAGGTGACTTCTTGGACGAATGCAATTGGATTTGGTGCATTAATGCTCCTTATGCTCGTCGTCACATATCACGACATTCTCAAATTGTTCAATTAGATTAAAAAATATTTCACACATATGTGTGAAATATTTTTTTATAAAACAAAAGTTATCCACACGAAAATTGTTTTCATCATTGTTGTATTGCACAATGTGCGGGATAATAAAGTAAAGAGTGTCAGCGTGCTATGCATGATGAAACTCTACTCGCTTACTCGTGGTCAGCGTAA